>JBKJMP010000387.1:0-5256 GCA_046596395.1 Gemmatimonadaceae bacterium | reverse complement strand
GCGCGGTGGCCATCCGTCCAACATCATCTTCCTCACGGCCGACGCATTCGGCGTATTGCCCCCCGTTGCCAAGCTGTAGCCCGAGAGGAAGTAGTACATCGCCTGGTCGCGCGACAGCTTGGCAACGGGGGGCAATACGCCGAATGCGTCGGCCGTGAGGAAGATGATGTTGGACGGATGGCCACCGCGCCCAGCCGGAACGTGGTTCGGGATGTATGGCAGCGGGTAGGACGCGCGCGTGTTCTCGGTGATGCTCTGGTCCTCGAACCGTACCTTTCTCGTGGTCGTGTCCAGCACGACGTTCTCGAGGATCGTTCCGAACATCTGCGTGGTGCGGTAGATGTCCGGCTCCCCCTCGGGCGAGAGGTTGATGACCTTCGCGTAGCAGCCGCCCTCGTAGTTGAAGGTGCCCTCCGGCGACCAGCCATGCTCGTCGTCGCCGATGAGGGAACGGGCGGGGTCAGCGGAGAGTGTCGTCTTGCCGGTGCCCGACAGCCCGAAGAACAATGCCGTGTCGCCAGGGGATCCAATGTTGGCCGAGCAGTGCATGGACAGCACGCCCTGCTTCGGCATGTAGTAATTCATGACGGTGAACATCGACTTCTTCAACTCGCCGGCGTAGCGCGTTCCGCCGATCAGGATCATGCGCTTGGCGAGGTTCAGGACGATGAACGTGCCGGTCCGTGTACCGTGCCTGGCGGGGTCCGCCTGAAACTCCGGCGCATGGAGGACGGTGAAATTCGGGTCGAAACCCTCGAGTGCCGC
Organism: Gemmatimonadaceae bacterium; assembly: GCA_046596395.1. GTDB lineage: Bacteria > Gemmatimonadota > Gemmatimonadetes > Gemmatimonadales > Gemmatimonadaceae > AG11. The sequence continues at coordinate 4,491 of JBKJMP010000387.1, read as the reverse complement.
GGTGTCGGGACGGATGAACATGTTGCGCACGAACGCCATGTGCCACGCGTTCGGTGAGACGTAGCGCACCGCGAGGCGGTACTTGGGGTCGGCGCCGCAAAAGAGGTCCTGCACGAACAACTCGTCGCGTTCATCGAGATACGCCTGCACGTCGGCACGCAGCGTTTCGAAATGCTCGGGAGTGATGGGCTGGTTCACCTTGCCCCAGTCGACGTCTCCCTCCGTGCCCGGCTCCTTCACCACGAACTTGTCGTTGGGGGAGCGACCGGTGTGAGGCGCGGTGACGGCGACAAACGGACCCATGTCGGCCAGCTGACCTTCGTTGCGCCGGATGGCGTGCTGGATCAGCACCGGTGCGACGAGGTTCCAGTGCACCTCGCCGGACGGGGAGAGCCCCTGGCCGGCAAGGCTGCCGCGTTTCGTCGTGTCGGTCTGCGGTTCGGTCTGTGTGGCCATGGCGATCTGCCCTCGTTTGTGTTTCGCGGCGTCGCGCGGTGCGCGATGCGTGCTAGAGTCGGGAGTACATCGTCGTTGGTGCCGTGCTCGCCGCGGCGAACACCGGCTCCACCGACTGCGTTCGTTCCTGCGCGTCCACGACGGCGACCGCCGCCATGTTCACGATGTCCTGCACGTCGGCGCCGCGCTCCAGCACGTGCACCGGACGACGCATCCCAACGAGGATGGGCCCGATTGCCGTGGCGCCACCGAGATGATGCAACAACTTGTAGGCGATGTTGCCGGCGCTCAAGTTCGGGAAGATGAGCACGTTCGCCTGCTCCTTCAGGGTCGTGAACGGATAGTCGCGGCGCAGGATCAGGGGATCGAAGGCCGTGTCCGCCTGCATCTCGCCATCGACGATGAGCGACGGGTCCCGCTCTTTCAGGATCTGGGCCGCGCGCGCCATCTTCTCGGCATCGGGGTGCTTCACGGAGCCAAAGTTCGAGAAGGAGAGCATCGCGATGCGGGGGACGATCCCCAGCGTCCGCGTGATGCGACTCGCCGCGAACGCGATCTGCGCGACCTGCTCGGCCGTTGGATCGATGTTGACCGTGGTGTCCGCGCAGAACACGACGTGCCGGTCGGTGACCATCATGTACATGCCGCTCACCAGCTTGGAGCTGGGGTGAGCGCCGATGACCTGCAGCGCCGGACGGATCGTCTCGGGATAGTGCATCGTGACGCCGGAGAGCAGGGCGTCTGCGTCCCCCTTCGCGACCATGCACGAGCCGAAGTAGTTGCCATTGAACAGCTGGCGACGCGCCTCGTCGAGCGACAGCCCCTTCCGCTGGCGCAGCTGCCACATGTAGTGCGCGTAGTCGTCCCGGCGATTCGACGTCGCCGGATCCTCGATGACGATGCCATCGAGCGGAATGCGATGCTCGGCGGCGATCCGCGCGATGTTCTCGAGGTTGCCGAGCAAAACCGGGTGCGCGATGCCGTCGTCCACGAGGATCGATGCCGCGCGCATGATCTTCGGCTCCTCGCCCTCCGGGAACACGACGCGCTTGGGGTCACGCATGGCGCGATTGATGAGGCCGCGCATGATGCCGCGCGCGCGCCCCAACCGCGCTTCGAGTTGCTCGCGGTAGCCTTCCAGGTCGATGAACTCACGCGCGACCCCACTCGCCACGGCGGCCCATGCGACGGCCGGCGCCACCCACAGCAGCACGCGAGGATCGAAAGGGAAGGGGATGAGGTAGTCCGCCCCGAAGTGCACGTTGCGCAGGCCGTACAGCGCGGCCACGGAATCGGGCACGTCCTGCTTGGCGAGCAGCGCGAGCGCGCGCGTGGCCGCCATCTTCATCTCTTCGTTGATCTCCGTGGCCCGGACGTCGAGTGCGCCGCGGAAGATGAACGGGAAGCCCAGGACGTTGTTGACCTGGTTGGGGTAGTCGCTGCGTCCCGTGGCGATGATGGCGTCGTCGCGAACCGCGCGCACCTCCGCGGGCTGGATCTCCGGCACCGGGTTGGCGAGCGCGAAGATGACTGGTCGCGCCGACATCTGGGCGACCATCGCGCCCGTGACGGCGCCCGCGACGCTGAGCCCGACGAAGACATCGGCACCGACGAGCGCATCGGCGAGCGTCCGTGCCGGCGTTTCACGAATGAAGCGCGCCTTGTACGGGTCCAGCTCGTCGGGATTGCGCCCACTGTGGATCACGCCGGCGCGATCGCACATCAGGATGTGCTCGCGCTTGACTCCGAGGCGCACGTAGTGCTCGGCCGTGCTGATGGCCGCAGCGCCCGCGCCGGAGAACACCACGCTGACTTGCGCGATGTCCTTGCCCACGATCTCGAGCGCGTTCAGCAGCGCCGCGCCGGAGATGATCGCCGTGCCGTGCTGGTCGTCGTGGAACACCGGGATGCCCATCGTGCGCCGAAGCGTCTCCTCGATGTAGAAGCAGTCCGGCGCCTTGATGTCCTCGAGGTTGATCCCACCGACGGTCGGCTCGAGCAGCTGGCAGAACCGGATGACGTCATCCGGACTCTCCGATCCCACTTCGAGGTCGAAGACGTCGATGTCCGCGAACTGCTTGAAGAGGTTGCCCTTGCCCTCCATCACCGGCTTGCCTGCAAGCGCGCCGATGTTGCCAAGGCCGAGCACGGCTGTCCCGTTGGTCACGACCGCGACGAGATTCCCCTTGGACGTGTACTTGTAGACGTCGTCCGGATTCTCCTGGATCGCGAGGCACGGCTCCGCCACTCCGGGCGAATAGGCGAGCGCGAGATCGCGCTGGTTATTGAGCGGCTTCGTCGGAACGACCGCGATCTTGCCGGGGCGTCCGCGGGAGTGGTAGTCGAGTGCGTCTTCGCGTTTGGTCATGGCTCCCGCTAAACATAGCGGGGGGCTGGATGCGGCAGCACCCAGCCCCGTGGCCCCGTTGCCGCATCAGAACAGGAGCCGATAGACCAGCGCGATGTTGCGGCCAGGGTTGAAGGCAAAATTCTTGATGCGGCTGGAGGCGTCGCGATAGCGCTCATCGAGGAGGTTGTCCGCGCGGAGCGTCACGGAGTTCAAGCGTCCCGACACGATGAAGGTGTACGTGCCACTGGCGTCCAGCAGATTGTACGAGTCGGTCGTTACGCTTGCGGGATCGTCGGCGACAACTGAACCCGGCACACGATCCTGCGCAAACACGTGCCGCATTGCGGCTTGCACCGCCACGACCCTGTTGTCGTAGCGCGCGAGAGCACCGAGCCGAGCGGGCGGGATGTAGGGAAGCGGACCGCCAGCAGTGAAGCTTCCCCGAACGAGATCGCCCATTGCCCCGACCACAATGCGTGGCGCGACCTCGACCTCCGCGCTCCCTTCCACGCCCCGGATGGTCGCATCAGCCTGCCGAAACCGGTTGAGCGGAACGGTCTCGAGCCCGTCCTCACCGGCGATGAGAGTGTCCTTGACGATGTTGGGCGAGATGAAGTTGTCGATGCGATTGTAGTAGCCAGACAGCTGCGCCGTGATCTTGTCGCCCTGCACGCGGAGGATCGCGTCTACCCCTTGGTTGGTCTCGGACACGAGGCTCGGATTCCCGACGTCAAAGGTGCCGACCGCGGCGTGAAATGCATTCGAGAAGAGTTCCTCCACCGTCGGCGCACGAAATGCCCGCGCCGCGCTGATGCCGAGTGAGGCGGCATCCGAGAACGGGATGCTGAAACCGACGGAACCGGAGAAGTTGTTGAAGTCGAGGGAGCGTGCCGTGCCGAACTTTGGGTCTCCCGGTCGAGTCGCGAGCGAGAACAGGTCGTAGCGCGCGCCCATCTGGAGGCTCGTCGTCCGGTCGTGTGCGTCGTCCGTGGCGCCGAGCGGAATCTCCTGGTAGATGAAGAGTCCACCGCCATTGCTGTTCGCCGCCGGCGTCAACGCTTCCTCGCCCTCGGCCGCGTACTGGCGAAACGTACCTTGAACGCCCATTGCCCCGTTCGCGCGTCCGAACTGCGTGCGCCCGAGCACGTCGAACGATTGTGTCTTCAAGTTGAATCGCGTGCCGATCGCGCCGTCGGGCTCGATCTCGTCGTGGCCATACCACTGCGCGCTCCCGTCAACCCGGAGCGACGTGAACAATGCGGGGATCGTGTTCAGCTCGGTGCGCGCGCTGAACTCGTCGCGATGTCCCGCGATGCGCGGACCGTCGCCGTCTGCGGAGGGGAGCCCGTAATCGAAGCGGTAGCCGCGATAGAGGCCGCCAGCCGTGCCGGATCCGCCGACGAAGCCGATGCCAGCCACGCCGGAGTAGGTGTTGAAGTAGGAGTTCCCGAGCTTGAGTCCTCCACCCATTCGTAGATCGTCTGCGCGGCGCCCCTGCCCGCGGGCGACGAGCGCAAGCGACGTGGAGAGCGGGATCGTCACTCCTGCAGCCGCAGCGCCTCCGGGCGTCGCCGATTCCGACGACACGTTGAGGTAGCCATCGACATGCCCCGGTATCGCAGTGGGTACGTCATTCGATATGACGTTGACGACGCCGCCGAGCGCATTATTCCCGTAGAGCAGGG
>JBKJMP010000134.1:0-4283 GCA_046596395.1 Gemmatimonadaceae bacterium | reverse complement strand
CCATCGACCAGCTCTCGCGCTTCCTCGATCGCGGTGTTCGCGCGACGATGCAGCGCGTCGTCGTGGAGGAGGACGGTGATGCGGCGCCTGCGCCTGCCCCGACCGCACCCGCGATCGACCTTCGCGCGATCATGCGCGGACGCTTCACGGGCGGGTCGGCCTGACGCCGAGGCGCCTCACGGCCTCGAACGGCTGGTCGCGATCTCCTCGCGCCGCCTCGATGATGAGCTGAATCGCGCGGCGCAGATCCCCGCCGTTCGCCTTGAGGACCGCGTCGAAGCTGTCCAGATCGGTGAGGTAGACCCGTCGCGCCATGAGGACCGCGTTGTCGAGCCTGATGCGCTCCAGCACCCGCGGGCTCATCGCGCGCAGTTGCGGTGCAAGGTCGTGGATGAGGTACTGTCGAGCGGCGACATAGATGGAATCGCGCACCGCGATGCGGGCCGCCACCTGCGCCGGTTCGTCGCCGGGTATCGCGTCGAAGGCGGAATCCACGCGCTGGTACAGGGACGCCCAGAACCGGCCGAGTAGTTGTTCGTCCCGCCAGCGTGCGACGACCTCATCGGCCACCTTGGGATGCCCGCGCGAACGGAAGAAGTGCTCGGCGCCTCGCGCCCCCACGAAGTTGGCGAAGCTCTCGTTGAAGACCGCGCCGCCGGGCGCGTAATAGGTGTTGTGGGTGAGCTCGTGAATCACCGTATTCGCGACGCTGAGCGAATCGGCGCGCAGGGTGGTCGGCAGGAGCGGATCGTTGAACCAGCCAAGCGTGCTGAACGCCGATGCGGCACCGAGCCGCGCGTCGAAGCCGCGACTCGTGAAAGCGCGCTCCTGTCGTCGCGCTTCAGCAAAGTCGAAGTATCCCTTGTAGGGCACTCGGCCCACGATCGGGAACCACCACGTGTGGGACCTCAGGCGATCGCGGTACGCGGCCGAGAGCACGAGGACGAGTGTGTCCCGGTCCATGGCGCTGTAGGTGGTGAAGCTCCCGCCGGTTTCCAGCCCCAGCGAGTCGCGCGCGAACGCGCGCGCCGCGAGCACGAGCGTGAGCTTGGAGCGCAGCGGCGCCGACGTCGCGGGGTCGGCGACGATGTCGGCAATGGGACGACGACGCGCGAGGATTTTTGCCTCTTCCCAGCCGGCGCGAACGAGGTACCGTCCAGTAGGCGCCAACGCCAGGTACGCGACGATCGCCAACGCGAGCGCGGCCAGCACGCGCCGCGCTGGCCGGATCCACTTAAGTCGTTTGCTGACAGTCACTTCCGCCATTCATCTACCGCCCGCAGGCCTTTGACGCGAAGGTTCGCGGTCGCTATCCTTTCCAAGATGGCCTTCGTACACCTTCACTGCCACTCGGAGTACTCCCTCCTCGACGGCGCCAACCGCATCGACGACCTGATCGCCCGAGCGCTCGAGTTCGAGCAGCCGGCGCTGGCGATTACGGATCATGGGAATCTGCACGCCGCGTGGGAGTTCCAGGAGAAGGCAAAGAAGGCGAATCTCAAGCCCATCATCGGGATGGAGGCGTACGTCGCCCCCGGTGACCGCCGCACGCGTGGGCGTGCGACCCCTGGCGCCAAGCCCTACTACCACCTCGTGCTGCTGGCCCGCGACATGGTGGGCTACAAAAACCTGGTGAAGCTGTCGTCGCTGGCGTACACGGAGGGGTTCTACTCCAAGCCCCGCGTGGACCGCGAGCTGCTCGCGAAGTACAGCGAGGGGCTGATCGTGAGCTCGGCATGTCTTGCCGGCGAAATCGCGCAGAACTTTGCCGCCGGCAACCAGGCGGGCGCGCGTGAGGCCGCCGAGTGGTACGCGAACGCCTTCAAGGACCGCTACTATCTCGAGGTGCAGGCGCACCAGTCCGAAGGGCAGACAGCGCTCAACGAGAACATTTTCCGGCTCGCGTCGGACCTGAGTCTCCCGGTGATCGCGACCAACGACGCGCATTTCCTGAGCGCGGACGACCACGACTCGCACGACGTGCTGCTCTGCATCGGCCTGGGAAAGGACTACGCCGACCAGAACCGGATGCACTACGACCGGGGGCTCTACTTCAAGAACGCCACCGAGATGGCGGAGCGGTTCCCCGATCGTCCGGACGTGCTCGAGAACACGTTGCGCATCGCGGACGAGGCGGGATTTGCGTTCGAGAAGAAGTACTACGTCCCCTCGTTCCCGCTGCCAGCGGACGTCACCTCCGAGAACGACTACCTCGTGACGCTCGCGTACGACGGCGCGCGCGAGCGCTACGGCGACGACCTGCCCGCCGAAGTGCAGGAGCGGCTCGACTACGAGCTGAAGGTGATCACGAAGACGGGATACGCGGGATACTTCCTGATCGTGTACGACTTCATCCGGGCGGCGCGCGAGCTCGACATTCCGGTGGGGCCCGGACGTGGGTCGGCGGCGGGATCGATCGTGGCTTACGCGCTCCGCATCACCGACGTCTGCCCCCTCAAGTACGACCTGCTGTTCGAGCGCTTCCTGAATCCGGAGCGCGTCTCGATGCCCGACATCGACGTGGACTTCTGCTTCGAGCGCCGCGGCGAGGTCATCGACTACGTGCGGCAGAAGTACGGCAAGGAATCGGTCGGACAGATCGTGACGTTCGGGACGATGAAGTCGCGCGCGGCCATCAAGGATGTCGGCCGCACGCTCGGCTTCACGCCGGCGGAGACCGACGCGCTCGCGAAGCTCATCCCCAACGGGCCGGCGTTCTCGCTCACGGTGAGGGAGGCCGTGGAGCAGGTGCCCGAGGTGAAGAAGCTGTACCGGAGCGACGACCGCTACACGCGGCTCCTCGACTACGCCATTTCGCTCGAAGGTTTGTCGCGGCACACCGGCGTGCACGCGGCGGGGGTCGTCATCGCGCCGGGCCCGCTGGACGACTACGTGCCGATCGCGACGGTGACCAGCAAGGGTGCGGGCGCCGGCAGCGACGAGACGGTGATCGTCACGCAGTACGACATGAACTGTCTCGAGCACGCCGGCATGCTCAAGATGGACTTCCTCGGCCTCACGACACTCACGGTTGTACGCGACGCGCTCGACAATATCCAGGCGCGCACCGGCATCCGGCCGAATCTCGACACGATCGACATGGAGGATCCGGCCGTCTACCGAATGCTGCGGTCGGGCCGCACGATCGGCGTGTTCCAGTTCGAGTCGGCGCTCGCAACCGACATGCTGCGATCGATGCGCTGCGACCGGTTCAACGATCTCGTCGCCAGCAACGCGTTGATGCGCCCTGGCCCGCTCGACGCGGGCATGCACAAGGTCTACCAGCGACGGAAGCGCGGCGATGAGCCGGTGAGCTACGCGCTGCCGGAACTCGAGCCGATCCTCGAGCCCACGTACGGTGTCATCACCTATCAGGAGCAGGTGATGCGGCTGGCGCAGGTGCTCGCGGGCATTTCGCTCGCCGAAGCCGACGTGCTGCGCAAGGCGGTGGGCAAGAAGGACGCGGAGCTCATCAAGCTCGAGCTGGGCAAGTTCGTCGAGAAGTCCGTTGGGCGCGGGTACGACCGGAAGATCATCGAGGACCTGTCGGGGCAGATCGAGACGTTCGGGCGCTACGGCTTCAACAAGTCGCACTCGGTCGCGTACTCGGTCATCTCGTTCCAAACCGCGTGGCTGAAGGCGCACCACCCCGCCGAGTTCATGGCGGCGATCCTCTCGAGCAGCATTGGCGATACGGACTCGGTGGTGAAGTTCATCAACGAGGCGCGCGAGCTCAGCATCGAGGTGCTGCCCCCCGACGTGAACGAGTCGGGCTACAAGTTCACCGTCCTCGACGAGAAACGCATTCGCTTCGGACTCGGCGCGATCCGCAATGCGGGCCGCACTGCGATCGATTCGATTCTCGCCGCGCGGCGGGAGAAGCCGTTCGAGAGCTTCTTCGACTTCACGGACCGCGTGGACCTTCGCTCATGCAACAAGCGCGTGTTCGAGGCGCTGATCGCCTCGGGCGCGCTGGACGGACTCGGCGGACACCGCGCGCAGTACTGGAGTGCGCTGGACGCCGCGATGCAGGAGGCGTCGCTGCGCCAGCAGGAGAAGGAGATGGGGCAGGCGTCGCTGTTCGGTCTCGTCTCGGACGACGGGCGCTCGACCACGCATGCCCCGCGCACGTTGCCGAACGTCGCACCGATGATGGAATCCGAGCGGCTCACCAGGGAGAAGGAGATCCTGGGCTTCTACATCAGCGGGCATCCACTCGAGCCGTACCGCGGGGAGTGCGAGCTCTTCGCATCTCACACGGTGAGCCAGCTCGGCAAGTGGAT
>JBKJMP010000097.1:0-6189 GCA_046596395.1 Gemmatimonadaceae bacterium | reverse complement strand
GAGCGGGGATAGCTGGTCCATCAGCCAGTACGGGAGTTACACCCCACATCCCGACATCACCAGCGTCAACGGCAGGTGGGTCAGATCCGGTTCGCTGAGCCGGCCGGTGAACCTTGCAGGCGCCGTGTACTACGCGGGCAACTTCGGAGCCGAGCCAATGCCGGTCACTGCCACTCCCGAACCTGCCTCCATGCTGCTCCTTGGCACCGGCCTCGCTGGTATCGCCGCGGTGCGCCGGCGAGGCCCATGCTCTCGCTCATTGTCCGGCGCGGCCGCTGAGCATGAGCGTGAAGCCTCCAGCCGAGCATGAGCGTGAAGCCTCCAGCCTTGAGCCGACTTGAGCTCGAGCTCATGCTGGAGTTGGAGCGCGAGCTATCCGTAAGCGAGGTTGGCGCTTACGACCCAGGCTCCTCCTCGCGGCTCAACAGCGTACGCAGCATGGCCGGGTACCGGTTCAGGAAGTCTCGCGTCACCTGATAGTGCTCGGTCGCCTCATACGTCGTCTCGTTCAGGCCGTGAGGCCCAAGCGTAAGAATGGCGGCGCCAGGGTACGCGAGCAAAATGGGAGAGTGCGTGGCGATGATGAACTGCGATTGCTTCTCCACCAGGTCGTGGAGAAGCGAGAGCAGCGTCAGCTGCCTCATGGGCGACAGGGCCGCCTCAGGCTCGTCCAGCAAGTAGAGTCCACTGCCGCGGAAGCGATGCATGACGAGCGCCAGAAAGGACTCTCCATGCGATTGCTCGTGGAGGGGGCGAGGCCCGTACGAGTCGGCAATCGGCGGCGCATCGCCCGGTTCGTCGTCGAGACGTTCGATCTGCGTCGCCACGTTGAAGAGACTTTCGGCGCGGAGGAAGAATCCATCACGCGCGCGCATCGACCCACGCAACAGTCGCAGATACCCATGGAGCTCTGAGTGCGAGTCTCGCGTGCCGAAACGGAGATTGCGCGAGCCTCCCTCGGCAGGGTCGCGGCTTCAACCGGCCTCAGAGTCGCCCGCCAAGGCGAGGTATCGCCGGAAACGGTATGTGCTCTGGCTTCGCGAATCCTACCGTCCCGGGTCGGGCGAAAGAACTGAACGTCGGCCATCGTGCCCATCGGCACCTCCATTAAGCGAAGCGTCCAGTTTCGAGAAACGAAACCGTTTGAGGTCATTCCTTCGCCCGATACGGAGGTGCGTTCTCGCGCACCTTTCCGGCACGACGTCTCGAGGCATTTCCGCGAAGCGGAATCTCCCGTTCGCGAAGGGAGTCGAGCATGCGCAATTTCTCGGCGATTGGGTTCGACGCCAGCCGCTCACGGTGCGCGCGCTTGCTCTCCCGCATCCGATCGATATTGAATGTCATGCGTCATCACCCAGAAACTGTCCCTCGAACCGCTCCCACGCCGTCCGCATGTCGTATCGGCCGAGGATGTCCCTGAATCGATCGGCATCCAGCGCGCCAGACTCGACGAATTGAAGCAACCGCGCCTTGTCCTTCGCCCGTCCCGTCTGTAACGCGATGGCGGCCAAGTGCTCGGCCGTGAAAACGCGAGTAGAACTCCCGTCGACGTCAACCTCAATCGCATGATCAAGCGCCTCATCCACCAACGGCCCCGTTGACGGAAGAAACTGCACCGGCCATCCCCCAATCATGACGTATTCCCCTTCCATCGTTCCACCACGGTCCTTCAGATAGTCAAAGATGGGCTGGGGGCTGACGAGCACCCTCCCCGCCTCTGCCCGAAACGCGACAAACACATCCACATCCAACGTCGCCACCGGTTCGAGATAGAACGTCGCACCAACTGCTTCTCCGATGGCGTAGCGATCCACGACGCCGTCGGCTTCCATCTGGTTGAGCGCGACGAAAACGTCCTGAATCCTCATGCCGCAATGCCGTATTCAGCTACCATCCCGACCTCCGTTCCTCGAAGCGTCCAGTTTCGAGAAAAGCCACCGTCTGCGCCAGCACCACCTCCGCCCGCATGAGAAACGAATGCGAGTGCGGCACCACGATGAACGCGCTCATCCCCGGCGCCGCCGCGTGCGCGACGCTCACCTTGCCGTCGTTCTCCCCGGGCAAGAGCCGCGAGAGGAGCGGGTTTACGCTGCGCGATCCGGCGATGATGCCGGTCTCGAACGGCAGCGGCGGCAGCGACGGCGCAATCGCGTCACCCTCGACGCCGAGCTCCGGACCAACCGGCCCCATCGCCCAGCGATATACCATCGCCGTCGAGGGGCGCCGAACCAACGCGTCCACCACGTGACTGCCACCATTGGGAGGAGCCAGCATCACCACGCGCGCAATGCGCTCCGGCGGAATCAATCCCTCGGCGGCGGCAAGACGCAGCAACACGCCGCCGAGCGAGTGGGTGACGAAGTGCATTGGTCCGTCGGAGTGGATGCGCGCGACATCCTGTGCGATACCCTGCGCCAACGTCCTGACGTCGCCGGAGCGTGAGGGATAGCCGAGGTTGACGACGCGGAAGCCGCGCGCCTCGAGTGCACGCGCGACTGGACGCATCGAACGCGGCGATCGCGCCATGCCGTGGAGCAGCACGACGGTGGTCATCGCCAGGACTGGCCGCCGCCCGGCTGTGCGACGTACTGCATGCCTTCCATCGCGCCGGCGCCCTGAATCTCCCACGCTGCGGTCCGCGGATGCGAGTCGATGACGATCCTCGACCCATCGCTGAGCTGCACCTCGAGCGTACCCGCTCGACTGATCGTCAGTGCGTCGATGTCGCGCCCGAGAATGCTCAATACCGGCCCCAACTGCTGGGGCTCTTCGGGGTCGATCGTACGACGCACGCCATCGGGCTCCTCGAACTGGAACGGCGCGCCGACGCGAATCTCCGCCGACGCCTGTAGACTCCACGTCTGGAACCGAAACGAGTTACGGTCCACCAGCAGTTGCGTGACGCGGTGGCCCTTCAGTAGCCAGTGATGCTCGTCTGCGCGCTCGTCGAGTTCGACGCTCAAGTTCACCCTGCTGGTGGAGAGTTCATATGAAGACCGCGGACATCGCCCCGTCGCTCAGCACGCTCTTCTCCGAGCTGGTCGACGGCGCCGCTCAAGGAGGCGGGGCGTTCATCCTCAACTCTGGCGATATCGGCCTGCTGCGCTCTCTCCGCAAGTTATCAGCTGCGGACGCGTCGAGCTCGGTGCACGAGGGCGCGACGATCGCGGCACACGCGCAGCACGTGCGCTACGGGCTGTCGCTGATGAACCGGTGGGCGCGCGAGGGCGGCAACCCATTCGCCGATGCCAATTGGGACGAGGCGTGGCAGACGTCTGCCGTGGACTCGGCGCAGTGGGACGAGATCGCGAGTGGCCTTCGCGACGAGGCGCACCGGTGGCACGAGGCGCTCCGCATTCCGCGCGAGGTGGCGTTGGCCGATCTCACCGGCATGATCGGCAGCATCGCGCACCTCGCCTACCACCTCGGTGCCATGCGTCAGATCAGCCGGACGTTGCGCGGGCCGAAGGAGGGAACGTTCACGAGTTGACGGCGCTCACCTGCCCCGCGACGATGCGCCACCCATCGGGCCGCCGGCACCAGACGCGCAGGTAGCGAAACGCACCGGCGAATGGCGCGCCGTTGAAGGTGCCGCTCATTTCCATTCGCACGGTCACAACCGCGATGCCGTGGAACCGCTGGACGTGCTCGTCGCTCGGCTCCAGGCGGGTGATCCGAATGGCGCCGGCCCGGTGGGCGTCGAGGTCGTCCTGCTTCGAGTAGATCCGGCCGTCCGGACCGGTGAACACGAGCGCGTCGTCGATGAGGTCGTCGAGTGCGTCAACGTCGCCGGCGAGTTGTGCGGCGCGAAGGGCCAGCTCTCGTTCGCGGACGTCATCATCCCCGCTCGTGCTTTCACGAATCTGCATCACGCGGCGTCGCTTCCACCTTTCGCGTGACGCTCGCGCTGCGCACGCATGAACTCCTTCACCTCCGGCGCCTTCAGCAGGATCAGGAACGCGAGCACCTGCACGCCGCCGAGCACGCCGAACAGCGTGCGGTCGAGTAGCCGGAGACTCGTATTGCTGACCGCCATGATCACCATCAGTGCTCCGGCGAGTGCCGTGAAGAAACCAAGTCCCCAGAGCGCGCCACGGTACCCGCGATACACCAGCACGCACATGAGCGCGATCGCCGCGAGGCGCAGGTAGGCCGCGCTCGCCTCCACAGGCTGCGACTGCGCCGCGAAGTACGTGACCATCGCGGACACCCAGAAGATCCGCCACAGGTTCACGCGCGTCAGCGCGCGTCCTTCGTCAACGGTCGGTGGTGGTGGCGTCGTCATGACCCGAAGAATAATAGGGACGACTCGAAGCGCGCCCCGCGTGGATGTCGACGTCACGCGGGGACGCTATCGCCCTTACTCCTCGAGCGCCACGGTCATACTTTCGGCAAGCTCACACCTCACACACTACCGATGCGCATCGCTCGCCTCTCCCTCCTCGCTCTCGTCCTCGCGTCCCCTCCAGCGTTCGCCGCCGATTTCGTCGGCGTGCGCGTGGACGCCGACCGCAACAAGGTCCTCCTCGAGATCCCAGCCGACCGGCTCGACAAGGACTTCCTCCACCAGAGCGTCCTCGCCACCGGACTCGGCACACTCGGCCTTGACCGCGGACAGCTCGGCGGCAGCGTCGTGGTTCGCTTCGAGCGCCATGGCAAGCGTATCCTGATGGTGCGCGACAACTGGAGCGTGCGCGCGCAGGGTGCAACGCCGGCTGCCGCGCGCGCCGCCGCCGAGGGATTCGGGAGGTCGGTGATCGCGTCGTTCCCGATCGAGTCCGAGGCGAACGGAACGATGGTCGTCGATGCGACGTCGCTCTTCCTCAGCGACACATATGGTATTGCGGAGAGTATTCGCCGAGGACAGCAGGGCACGCCGCGGCTCGACGCGGCGCGTAGCTGGATCGATCCGGCGCGCACGAAGGCGTTTCCGAAGAACACCGAGATTCATGCGGTGCTCACCTTCGCGATCGACAATCCCGGCCAGGCGCTGCGGCGCACGGCGCCGGATCCCGGGTCGCTTACTATGGAACTGCATCATTCCCTCGTAGACTTGCCGGAGGCCGATGGCTTCCGTCCGCGCGAGGGTGACTCGCGCTCGGGCGTTGGCGGTCCGCAGTTCTATGATTTCGCGCAGGGCTATGAAGGCACCTACCGCGACGCGATCGCCGGCCGGTGGCGCCTGATTCCGAAGGATCCCGCAGCGTACCAGCGGGGCGAGCTCACCGAACCGGTCACGCCGATCATCTACTATCTCGATCCGGCAATCCCGTCGCCCTATCGCGAAGCATTCCGCGAGGGGGGCATGTGGTGGAACAAGACGTTCGAGGCGGCAGGCTTCCGCAACGCGTTCCAGATTCTCGACCTGCCCGCCGACGCCGATCCGATGGACGCGCGCTACAACATGATCTACTGGATCCATCGCACGGGCCCCGGTCCGTCCGTTGGGCCGTCGATGTCCGATCCGCGCACCGGTGAGATCATCCGCACCGTGGTACGGATGGACTCGTGGCGCTCGCTCGTCGACTACAACATCTACGCCGGCATGCTGCCCGCGGCGGGCCCGCAGGGACTTGGCATGACGGCCGATGCGTTCACGATGTGGCGCCGACGCCAGCACGCCGCGCACGAGATCGGCCACACGCTCGGATTCCCGCACAACTACATCGCGCATGCGCAGGGGCGGACGTCCGTCATGGATTACCCGTTCCCGCTCATTTCCGTGACGCCGCAGGGCAATCTCGACCTGAGCAAGGCGTACGCGCCTGCCGGCGGTGCGTGGGACACGCTCACCGTGCGCTACGGCTACACCTGGTATGCGGACGAGGCAGCCGAAAAGGCGGGGCTTCAGCGCATCATCAATGATGGGTTGTCGAAGAACGTGCGCTTCGTGGCCGACCAGCATGCCGACGCGAGCGGTTCGCTCCCCGAGGCCACGCGGTGGGTCGAGGGCGCGACGATGTTCGATGCGGTCGAGCGGACGTCGGCCGTTCGCCGCCTGCTCATCGACAAGTTCGACGACCGCGCCATCAAGCCCGGCGAGCCGATGTACCTGCTCAACATGCGGTTCGCGCATGTGTATCTCCACCATCGCTACTCGCTCGAGGGGTTGGTGAAGTACGTCGGCGGAATGGACTTCCGTTATGCCATGCGTGGCGACGGCCAGACCCCGACGACCATCCTCCCCGC
>JBKJMP010000028.1:0-6769 GCA_046596395.1 Gemmatimonadaceae bacterium | reverse complement strand
CGCGAGGTGCTCACGGATGCGCGGGTATATCGGACGCGTCGCGCGGACTTCGAGCGCGCGCAGACGCGCAGTCTCGCCGCCAGCCGACTCGATCTCGAAGCGCTGCTTCCCGTGCTGGACGGCCGCATTCCGATGCTCGTCCTCGCGGACAAGGCGAGCGACATCGAGTCGGCGCTTCGGCTCGCGAGCGAGTTCAGGTTCCGCCTGATCATCGGCGGTGGCGCGGAGGCGTGGCAGATCGCCGGCAAGCTGGCGGCGGCGAACGTGCCCGTGCTGACGGGGGCCATGAACAACATTCCCGGATCGTTCACCACGCTCGGCCAGCGGCAGGAGAATGCGGGGCTGCTTGCGCGCGCGGGCGTGATGGTGAGCCTCGTCGGCAACGCGGGCGGGGGCGACGAGGAGGCCTTCAACGTGCGCAACATCCGCTACCAGGCAGGCAACGCCGTCGCGTACGGGATGGAGTGGAATGCGGCGCTCCGTGCGATCACGCTGTCTCCAGCGGAGACGTTCGGTGTGGCCGATCGTGTCGGATCACTTCAGGCGGGGAAGTACGCGGACGTGGTGATCTGGTCCGGTGATCCCTTCGAGTTTGCCTCGCAGCCTGAGCGCGTGCTCGTGCGGGGGGTGACCATCACCACGCCGTCGCGGCAGGACCAGCTCGAGACACGGTACAAGACGCTGCCGCCAAACTACCGCGCGCCCTAGGTGGGGGACGCGCAAGGAACGTACACGGCGGGATGCGCCCGCTAACGTCCGGTCAGCGCTGGGCGCTCAGCGCAGCAGTCCTCGGGGGCATGGCCCTGGGGCTCGGAACGTTCACGTTCGGCTTCGCGCGCGGTGCGTCCTACCTGACGAACGACCCGGCAGCGTGCGCGAACTGTCACATCATGAGCGAGCACTACTCCGCGTGGCTCAAGGGCAGTCACGCGAACGTCGCGACGTGCAACGATTGCCACACGCCGCACAACCTCATCGGCAAGTACACGGTGAAGGCGAAGAACGGGTTCTGGCATTCATTTTACTTCACCGTCGGCGGGTATCCCGATCCACTTCGCATCACGGAAGGGAATCGCAAGGTGACGGAGGACGCGTGCCGCCACTGTCACGCGCAGATCACGGACGCCATCGACCACGTCCCACGACGCGACAGCGGAGCGGGCCCGCCCGCCGCAACGTCGCGCGTTCATTCCGGGCCTGCGAGCGAGCAGATCTCCTGCATCCGTTGCCACGCGTACGTGGGGCACTGGGTCCGGTAACGGGACGCACCACTCGAGGACATGGCAATGACCGACCAGCCTTCCGCTCCCCAGTCGCCTCATGATCCTTCTCCGCAGCCACGCGGGCGTCGATTCGGTGTGGGGTGGCTCGCGGCGACCGCGGTCGTTGCCGCACTGGTCGTCGTCGGTCTCGCCGCACTCCTGACGAACATCTTTCGGCGGCAGCAAGAGGCGCGGACTCCCTTCTATCAGGTCGTGCAGCTCACCGACACGACTGAGGATCCAGCGATCTGGGGGAAGAACTTCCCCAACCAGTACGACGACTACCGGAAGACCGTGGACCAGGAGCGCACGCGGTATGGCGGCAGCGAGGGCGTGCCCCGTGCGCCCACGAATGCGGATCCGCGTTCCATCGTCGCACAGTCACGGCTCGATGAGGACCCGCGCCTCCGCGAACTCTGGGCGGGCTATGCATTCTCCACGGATTTCCGAGAGGAGCGTGGGCACGCCTTCATGCTGAACGATCAGGAGTTCACGGAGCGGCAGCAGGTCGCCAAGCAGCCGGGAACCTGCCTGCACTGTCATGCGTCGTTGTATGCCCCGTATATGCGCGCCGGCAACGGTGACCTCATCAAGGGATTCGAGGCCCTGAACCCGCTGCCCTATGCCGAGGCCCGGAAACACGCCAAGTACCCCATCTCGTGCATCGATTGTCACGATCCCAACAACATGGCGCTGCGCGTTACGCGGCCCGGCTTCATCGAGGGGATCCGGCTGCTGAAGCAGAGCCAGGGGGTCCGCGACTACGACGTGAATCGTCAGGCCACCCGGCAGGAGATGCGCACGTACGTCTGCGGGCAGTGCCACGTCGAGTACTATTTCAAGGGCCCGGAGAAGCGCCTCGAGTATCCCTGGGGCAAGGGGCTCAGCGCCGACAGCATTCTCGCGTTTCACGACTCGACTGGACACAAGGACTGGACGCACGCCATCAGCGGGGCGCCGGTACTCAAGGCCCAACATCCGGAGTTCGAGCTGTACAGCCAGGGCATACACGCGCGCTCCGGCGTGGCCTGCGCGGACTGTCACATGCCATACAAGCGTGCCGGCGCGATGAAGATCAGCGACCACCATGTCCGTAGCCCGGTGCTCAACATCAACCGTGCCTGCCAGACCTGCCACAAACTGACCGAGGGTGAACTGCGCAGCCGGGTGGAGACGATCCAGGACCGCACTTATGAGATGCGCAACATGGCGATCGATGCCGTGCTGCAACTGACGCACGAGATCGCCGCGCAGGTCAAGCGCGACAGCACCGTGCGCGGCGTAGCGCTCGCCCGCGGGTACCAGCGCAAGGCGCAGTTTCTCGCTGACTTCATCGAGGCAGAGAACTCGATGGGGTTCCATGCGGACCAGGAAGCGGCGCGCATTCTCGCCCGGTCGATCGACTATTCCCGGCGCGGGCAGATGGCGCTGCGCGGCCAGGAGCCGCGCGTGACGCCGCGAACGCGGTGATGATGTAACGGACGTGGTTGCCTCGCTGTCGGTGATCGGCGCCGTGCTGCTGTCGGAGCCGGTAGCCGGGCTGGTGATCGTGGTGATGCAGTCGTCCGGCGAGGCGGTGGAGATGTCGCCTGTCAGGGATTCCTGAACTGACGCGCTCAAACACCCTCGACAATCGAGTACAGCGCCCGACAGCGCCGGTGCATCGTGGAAATGATCATATCCGCATGCACAATTCGCTCGTGGTGGCGCGCTGATGCTCAGCCGGACAGTGGAGTACGCCGTGCGCGCGGTGGTAGTGCTCGCACGTGAGCACGGTCATCGCCCCATCCGTGCCGAGGAGCTCGCGGAGACGCTGGGTGCGCCCCGGAACTACCTGTCGAAGACGCTGCTCGTGCTCGTGCGCCACGGATTCGTGACGAGCACGCGCGGGCCAGGTGGCGGATACGTGCTCGCCGTCTCACCGGACACGCTCACGGTCGCCGACGTCGCCGACGTGTTTCGGGAGGCCAGGCCGGCGGGCGCGCGGTGCGTCCTCGGCAGGCACCCATGCGATCCGGCGCGGCCCTGCGCGGCACACCAGCGGTGGAGCGAGATCACGCTCGGCATGAGCGGGCTGCTGCTGTACACCGCGATCGGCGAGTTGAGTGGGGCGAAGAGGACGAGTGTTGACAGCATCCATCCCTAACAGGAGCCGGACCATGAGTACACCAATCAAGCGGAAATACTGGGCAGGCGCGGCTGTCGCTGTGGTCGCCGTGTTCGCATTCGCGTGCAGCCGCACGACACCCAATACGGCGGGCGACCTCGTCGTCGGCGACGCGGCAGCTCGGACCTATGTCGCCCCAGGCGCGAAGGACGAGTTCTACTCGTTCATGTCGGGAGGGTTCAGCGGACAGGTGTCCGTGTACGGGTTGCCGTCGGGGCGCCTGCTCAAGGTGATCCCGGTGTTCTCACAGAATCCCGAGAACGCGTGGGGCTACTCTGAAGAGACGAAGCCGATGCTCGAGACGACGTATGGCTTCATCCCGTGGGACGACACGCACCATGCCGAACTCTCGATGACCGATGGCGTGCCCGACGGCCGCTGGCTCTTCATCAACGGCAACAACACACCGCGCGTGGCGCGCATCGACCTCACGCGCTTCGAGACGGAGGAGATCCTCCAGATCCCGAATGCAGCTGGCGGACACGCGTCGCCGTTCACGACCCCGGACACGAAATACATCGTCTCCGCCACGCGCTTCAGCGTGCCGGTGCCGAACACCGACCGGCCGATCGCCGATTACAAGGCGGCGTACAAGGGCACGCTGTCGTTCATCACGGCAGACCAGCCGGGCAAGATGGACATCGCGTTCCAGATCCTGATGCCTGGGTACAACTACGACCTCGGCCATGCGGGCAAGGGTCCTTCCGACGGCTGGTTCTTCTTCACGTCGTACAACAGTGAGCAGGCAACCACAAAGCTGGAAACGAACGCATCACAGAACGACAAGGACTTCATCGCCGCGGTGAATTACCGCCGCGCCGAAGCGTGCGTCGCCGAGGGTAAGGCGAAGACGGTGGCCGCCGAGTACATGCACAACTACATGGACGAGCGGAGCCGGGTCGCGAAGGTGGAGACGCGGACGAGCGTCAAGATGCTCGACCCGCGCGACTGTGCCGGCATCGTCTACTTCCTGCCGACGCCCAAGTCCCCGCACGGCGTGGATATCGATCCGACGGGTGAATACATCGTGGCCGGCGGCAAGCTGGCGACGGTAATTCCCGTGCATTCGTTCACGAAGCTGAAGGCCGCCATCGAGGCGAAGGACTTCGAGAAGGAGATCGACGGGATCCCGGTGTTGAAGTACGGCTCCGTAATGGTGGGTGAGGTGCAGAAGCCCGGCCTCGGTCCATTGCATACGGAATTCGACGACAAGGGCTACGCCTACACGTCGATGTTCATCTCCTCCGAAGTGGTGAAGTGGAAGCTCGGCACGTGGGAGGTGGTCGATCGTGTGCCGACGTACTACTCGATCGGGCACCTGATGATTCCCGGTGGCGACTCGAAGAAGCCGTACGGCAAGTACCTCGTGGCGATGAACAAGATCACGAAGGACCGCTACCTGCCGACCGGTCCGGAGTTGTTCCAGTCCGCGCAGCTGTACGACATCTCGGGCGACAAGATGAAGCTCTTGCTCGACTTCCCGACGATCGGCGAGCCGCACTACGCGCAGGCGATTCCGGCGGCGCTCATCCAGGACAAGCAGGTGAAGTACTTCAAGCTGGCGGAGAGCACGCATCCGCAGATGACCAAGGCCGAGAGTGATGCGGGCGTGTCCCGCACGGGCAAGCGGGTGCATGTGAAGATGATCGCGGTGCGCAGCCACTTCGCGCCGGACAACATCGAGGGCGTGACGCTCGGCGATACCGTGTACTTCCACGTCACCAACATCGAGCAGGACTGGGACATCCTGCACGGCTTCGCGATTCTCGGCGCGCAGAACTCCGAGCTGATCCTCAACCCTGGGGAGACGCGGACGCTGAAGTGGGTGCCGACGAAGGCGGGCGTGTACCCGTTCTACTGCACGGACTTCTGCTCGGCGCTGCACCAGGAGATGCAGGGGTACCTGCGGGTGTCGGCGGTGGGATCGACGGTGGCGCTCACGGCCAACACGAGCCCCAAGTCGCAGGCACAGGTGAACAGGGCCAAGGCCGCGGGAGGCGCGAAGTAACGTGACACGCCTCCCAGTGCGGTCCCGCATCCTCATGGCGATTGCCGCGCTGCTGCTACTCGGCGTGTTCCTGGTTCCACTGTGGCGCATTCAGCTGCATGCGCCACAGTACCCCGAGGGACTTGGCATGCTCATTCGGGTCAACACCATCACCGGGATCAAGCCGCCCGATCTCGACAACATCAACGGCCTCAATCACTACATCGGGATGAAGGCGATCGACCCGGCCGACTTCCCCGTGCTGCGTGTGATGCCCTGGGCGGTCGGTGGGCTGGCGCTGTTGGCCGTGGTCATCGCGGCGAGCGGACTTCGGGTCCTGCTGTTCGGATGGCTGGCCACGTTCGCCCTCGCGGGGGCGACGGGCCTGGCCGACTTCTACAGGTGGGCGTACGACTACGGGCACAACCTCGCCCCGGACGCCATCATCAAGGTGCCCGGGATGAGCTACCAGCCGCCGCTGATCGGGAGCAAGCAGCTCCTGAACTTCACGGCGGAATCGTGGCCGGCGCTGGGAAGTGGGTTCGCCTTCGCCGCGTTCGCGCTGGGTGCGCTCGCGCTGCTGCCGTTCATGCGCACGCGGCGCCACATGATGCAGGGAGCGCGACCGCTGAAGGGAGCATTGGCCGCGCTGATGCTCGTCGCTGCGCTGGGCTGCCACAGCGACGACCCGCGACAGATGGAGTACGGCCGCGCGGATTGCGACGTCTGCCGGATGCGCATCACCGACAACCGCTTCGGCGGGCAGGTTATGACGCGCACTGGCAAGGTGCACCAGTTCGACTCGATCGAATGCCTCGCCGAGTTCTGGATGGGCGCCCAGCCGAGCGTTCGATCCGCGTGGGTCAATGAGTTCGAGCGGCCCGGCACACTGGTCCCGATCGACTCCGTGCTCTTCGTTCGGAGGACGGGACCGAGTGCTGGGATGGGCGCTAACCTCGTAGCGGTTGGTGCGACGACCGATACGGCGTCCGTGCGGAGTCGATTCGGTGCGTCGCCGATGACGTGGACGACGCTGCGGACAACCGGCGCGTGGCGCGGTGTGCGCGGTGCGTAAGAACCCGTGCGCCGTCGCGCGTTCTGCGTTGGTCGCCGCCCTGGCGATGAGCCCGGCGGCACTCGTGGGACAGCAGCGCGCCGAGGTGGTCGTGTCGGCGCAGGGTCCAGTGCGGACGATCGCCGCGGGGCTCGCGCTCGTGCGTTCTGGCGGGCGTGTCCTCGTGCAGGCGGGGACGTACCGCGAGCCGACGATCGTCGTCACGCGTCCGGTGGAGATCATTGGACGCGGATTGCCCGTGATCGACGGCGAGGGGAAGCACGAGATCATGACGATCG
>JBKJMP010000612.1:0-3523 GCA_046596395.1 Gemmatimonadaceae bacterium | reverse complement strand
GACGGCCCTTTCGCGTGAACGCCCGGTGCCGAAACGGCCCGGGCACGCGAAGCCGTCTCCACGAACACCCGCCCCCTCGCTGTGCTGTCCTCACGTCTTCACGTCCCCACGTCTCTCCTCCCTCACTGCGCGGTCAGGTTCCTGAAGTAGTTCTCCAGGCCATCGGCCACGCCGCGCGCGTAGCGCTCCTGATACTCCGGCGTGCGGAGCGCCGCTTCCCACTCGGGGATCATGAGGAATAGCCCCTCGCACAGCACCGCTGGGTACCACGTGCCACGCACGACAGCGAGGTTGTTGTAGTTGATGCCGAGGTCACGGAGACCGAGCTGCGCGACCATGCCGCGCTGGACCTCGCGCGCCAGGGGCTCGCTGTGCGTGCGGAAGAAGTACGTCCCCGTGCCTGGGTTGAGGTACGGGTTCACGCCGTCCGGATACGCATTGAGGTGGATCGACGCGAACGCATGCGCGTTCGCTCGGCGCGCCATGATGGGGCGTGCGCCGAGATCGAGGGCGTCGTCGGTGGTGCGGGTCATGACGACGGTTGCGCCGCGTTCCTTGAGGATACGTTCCAGCCGTACGCTCACGGCCAGCGCGGCCTGTGCTTCATAGAAGCCCGTCGGTCCCGTGGCGCCGCCGGGGGGATGTCCCGCATCCACGGCGATGGTGAGCCCCTGGAGCGGGCGCGCCGCGACAATTGCGGGACGTCCGCGCAACTTGAGCACCAGCGCGTTGTTCTCCCACAGCACGAGGTAGCCGAAGGGCGCCGCGCGGAGGTTCACGGTGACGCGCGCGCGCTCGTCGCCGACCTGCTCCCACTCGACGGTGCGGACCATGGAGTCCGACGTCGCATAGTTGACGAGATCGGAGTTCGCGCGCACCCCATAGAGCGTGATCGCGATCGAGCGATGGCCTTCCTCGACGTAGTACGGGGCGCGCGCACCAAGCGGGATGATCACGTCCACGCCGGTCGGACTTCCACGGACGCGCATGTTCGACGTGGAGCGCCGGGGCACCTCGGTGCCGGCGGGCATGGCGCGGACGTCCCCTGAATCGACGTAGACGTCGAGCTGCTCGTCGAGACGCACGCGCACCGAGCCGCCCACGCGCGCGACGAGCGGGACGACGGTGCCGGGCGTGAAGAACCACTTGTAGGTGCCAGCCACGATCGGGCGGCCTACGATGGTGCGGTCGCTGTCGGCGGGGGTTGGCTGGCCGAGCTGCACGACGCCGACCGGGTCGTCGCGGGTGAGCTGCGTGCGCAGGCTATCGATTCGCGCGTTCAGCGCCGCGATGGTGTCGGCGCGCGAGGTCGGCAGGTTTTCCGGCTTGTTCGCCGGCGCCGGCTCCGCCGGTGCGCGCGCCACGGCGCTCGTCAACCGAACGGCGAGCGCAGACCGCGCGGTATCGGCGCCTCGAGCGGCCACCAGATCGTAGCGGGGGGCCGAGGCGGGCGGGTTTACGAGGTACGCGAGGAAAGCCCCGTTCGGGTGCACCGTAACCGGAGTGCCGTTGATGGACAGGGCGGCCCGGCCGCTCCCGACCGACCCGAAGATGAAGTTCGAGTCGCGGGACGTGATCAGGTGGTTGGCGGGGGGATAGACCACGCGGACGGCCAGCGGGCCGTCAACGGCGGGGACTGGCGGAAGCGGGACGGCGGCTGCCGGAGGGGCTGGAACGGAGGGGACCGGTGCCGTGGCTGGGCTGGGCGAGCCACCACAGGCGAGGGCAGCGAGAAGCGGAAGCGCCATCAGGGCGCGGCGATCACACGGCAGCGGCATGTGGAGAAGCTTATCGGACGCGTCGGGATGGCGCGAGCAAGCCGATATATATGAAAGAACGTCACGACTTTGTTGACGCCCCTGTTTCGCGCCCCGTATATTCGCGCTCAATGGCCGCACCCCTCCTCCAGTGACCCCGCTTGTCGCCTGCGCCTTCTGTGGGCGCGACAACGAGCCGATGTCTCGTTTCTGCATCGACTGCGGAAAGCCGATTTCGGCCTCTGCGGCGAGAATCGTTCCTGCCTACTCGGCAGGGGCGCAACAGCTGTCGCCGCTCTCACCTGTTCCGGGCGCGGCCGTGGGATCGGGCAGCCTCATGCCACCCACCCGCGTCTCGCCGATATCCAGCGAGAACACCTGTCCCAAGTGCGCGAAGCAGCTCGACTCCTCGCTCCCGTTCTGCGGATACTGCGGTACGCGAGTGACGTCGACGATCGCGACGGGCGCGTGCTGGAGTTGCGGCGCGACGTACACGGATGGGATCGACCTCTTCTGCGCCCGCTGCGGCACCCGCGTGGGGCAGCGAGTGAGCGTGGAGCTGAACAACGCGTTCGGCACCCTCGTGATCGGGGCGAAGAACCGAGAAACTGGACCGCGGCTCTCGCTGCTGAATGAGGCGGGCGAGGTGGCGTCCACGTTCACGCTCGATCGCGGCGAGGCCGTGGTTGGGCGCGGGGAGGCGGACATCCGCTTCGACGACGTGTTCCTCTCGCCGATGCACGCCCGCTTCGACCTCCGGGACGGCGAGCTCTGGGTGCGCGACCTCGGCTCCCGGAACGGGACGTGGACCTTCATCGAGGCGCCGGCCAAGCTAACGGATTGCGACGTCCTGCTCGTCGGATCGCAGCTGCTCCGCTTCCGGCGGCTCGGCTACCCTGGCCCGCACCCACCGGAGGCCGACTCCACGCGCCGCATGGGATCGCTGGTGCCGAGTGCCGACGTCGCCGTGCTCGAGCAACTGCGCGCGGATGGCAGCGTGCGCGATTCCTTCCACCTCTCCCCCGCTCGCACGGTCCTGTTGGGCCGTGAGTCCGGCGACTGGGTTTTCCCGTATGATCAGACAATGAGTGGCCGACACGCCGAAGTGAGGAGTCAGGACGCCGAGTTCTTCGTGCACGACGCCGGCAGCCGGAACGGCGTGGCGCTCGGCGTGCGCGGGGAGCGCGCGCTGAAGAAGGGGCAGCGGGTTCTCGTCGGCGACCAGGTACTGCGAGTGGAGAGCGTGGGCTTGTGAGTCAGGAGAAGATCTGCCCCACGTGCGGCACGGAGTATCCGGCGAACGAGCGTTTTTGTCCTCGTGACGGCACCGCGCTTCGGTCGCAGGGCGGCGGCACGGATCTCGTCGGGTCCATCATCGCCGAGCGGTACCACGTGCTCAAGAAGCTTGGTGAGGGCGGGATGGGTCAGGTGTATCTGGCCGAGCATGTGAAGATGGGCCGAAAGAGCGCGGTGAAGGTGATGAATCCGGGAATGGTGAACGACGCCGACGCGATCAGCCGGTTCAATCGCGAAGCGGCGAATGCGAGCCGGATCAATCATCCGAACGTGGCCGGCATCTATGATTTCGGCGAGACGTCCGAAGGGCTGATCTACCTCGCGATGGAGTTCATCGAGGGCGAGTCGCTCACGTCGCTCGTGGAGAAGAACGGTGCGCTGGCGCCGCTCCGGGCGGCGGACATCGCGAAGCAGGCCGCGGACGGGTTGCAGGTGGCGCACGACATGGGGATCGTGCACCGCGACCTCAA
>JBKJMP010000532.1:0-10417 GCA_046596395.1 Gemmatimonadaceae bacterium | reverse complement strand
GCCCCTCGAACGGTGACCGTCCGGTGACCAGGAAGTAACCGAGCGCGCCAAGGCTGTACAGATCGCTCGCGGGTCCGGGCGTTTGGTCCCCCCCGCACTGTTCGGGCGACATATAGGCGGGCGTGCCAAGCACCATGCCGGCGTGGGTGATGCCGCCCGTGCCGTCGCCCACCACCTCAGCGTCCGCGTTGTGCGCGGTCACGAGACCAAAGTCGAGCAGCTTGGCCACGTCTGGTACGCCGCCTCGCTCGCCGAGCATGACGTTGCCGGGCTTGATGTCGCGGTGCGTGAGGCCCGCACGGTGCGCTTCCTCCAGTGCGCCCGCGATCTGCCGGAGCACATGCATCGCACGCGGTGCGTTCATGGGCCCGTCGCGCGACACGAGCTGCTCGAGCGTTATCCCATCTAGATACTCCATGACGTAGTAAAACGTACCGTCATCGGTGATGCCGTAATCGTAGATGGCAATGGTGTTCGGATGCGTGAGCGCAGCGGTGGCTTGTACTTCGCGCTCGAAGCGGCGCAGCACGTCCAGGTCTCCGGCGTGCTCAGGCCGGATCAGCTTGATGGCGCATGGTCGGCGCAGCAGACGATGTTCGGCGCGGTACACTTCGCCCATTCCACCAGAGCCGAGTTGCTCCACCAACACATACTGGCCGAGCCGGAGCGCATCGCGCGCCACGGTGTTCGCAGCCTCAATGCGATAAGCGCCGAACACTGTGTACGTGGTGAATCCGAGCAGGAGGCTCCACTGTGCGCCGAGGTACGTGACAGCGACGGAAACGGGAATCGGATACCGGCTCAGACTCCACGCATCGACGAGTGCGACTGCGCCGAGCATTAACGCGATCATCCACGCCGTGCGCTGCCATCGATTCGGGATGAGCAGACCGTACGCGACGATCATCAGTGACATCCACGCCGCCTGGCTCAATCCGAGATCCATCGGCGCCTTGTCGAGGACCGGGAGGAAGGTGGGGAAGTCGTTCGCCATCCACAGCGCCACGAATGCGCTGAAGCCGGCGATGAGCACGACTTCCACCAATCGGAGCCAGCGCACGGCACGCGTGCGGCCTTTGCGTAGCCACCACGCGACCAGGGCGACGAGCAGCATGGCCACGCCGATAGCGTCTCTGCCTCCTTCCACCATGTCGCGTGCGTCGCCGATCGCGTCGAGCACTTTCATGCTCAGAAGCACCAAGAACGCGAACATGGTCGCGACGATCACGAGCGCGATGACGCGCAACCTCCCCTGCAGCGTCGCCGCGAGGTCGTCGCTCGCGCCGGAGCCTTCGCCGGACGCGAAGCGAAAACGGGGTGGCAAGGCCTCAGTAGCGTTTCGCGTCATGACAGCAGAAGATCGCCGCGCGGTTTCCTGAGCGCAAACTGCGAGCACCAGCACATCAGTTTCCAACCTTTGCGGCGGGACGGTGGTCCAAGGACACGAGTCGTCTGCTGACCACCCACCCACCGTCTCATGCCGTTCTCCCCATTCAAGGACCTCGTCGTCAGGGTCCTTGTCGCCACCCTCGTGACCCTCCCACTCGCCGCGCAGGGACCCTCTGCCCCCGCCGCCAACCTGCCATCCGCCGCCGGCGTTCGGCGCACCGCGCCGATTGCGGTAGACGGCAAGCTCGACGAGACCGCATGGGCCGCGGCGACGCCGATCACGCAGTTCCGGCAGACCCGCCCCGACGAGGGCGCCGCGGCGTCGTTGGCAACCGAGGTCCGCATCCTCTACGACGACGACGCGATCTACATCGCCGCACGCATGAGCGAGCCGACGGGGCCCTCGGGCATCCGCGCGCCACTCGCGCGACGCGACCAGCTCCTCGCCGCGAACGGCAACAACGGCTCGTTCAACTCCCTCACGACCGACAAGATCGCCATCGTCCTCGACCCGTATCACAATCACCTCGACGAGGTGTGGTTCGAGATCAATCCGGCCGGCGTGCGCGGCGACCAGTTCAACGGCGACCCATCCTGGGACCCGGTGTGGGAAGGCGCCACGCAGATCACGGCCGATGGTTGGACCGCAGAGATGCGCATCCCCTACTCACAGCTGCGCTTCACGGCCGCCGCAGTGCAGACGTGGGGCCTCCAGCTCTGGCGCTACGTCGATCGCCTGAACGAGCAGAACCAGTGGTCGTTCCGCCGCCGCAACGAGAGCGGAGGCCCTGCCTACTACGGACACCTCGAGGGACTCACCATCGCCAAGGTGCCGCGCCAGGCGGAGCTCCTTCCTTATGTGGTGTCGCGCGGGCAGTTCAAGTACGCCGACCCATCACATCCCTATCGCTCCAGCACGACGACCAACGTCAACGCGGGCGCGGACATCAAGTACAACCTGACGTCGAGCCTCACGCTCGACGCCACGATCAACCCCGACTTCGGACAGGTCGAAGTCGATCCTGCATTGCTCAACCTCTCGGCATACGAAGTCTCGTTCGACGAGAAGCGCCCGTTCTTCATCGCCAACCGCAGCGCATTCAGCTTCGGCGGCCTGAATTGCATCAACTGCAACAACACGTCGAGCCTCGGCGCGTTCTACTCGCGGCGCATCGGACGTCCGCCGCAGCTCAATGGGATGGTGTCCGGATCGAATGCCTACTCCGACGCCCCGGACGATGCCACGATCCTCGGCGCCGCCAAGATCACGGGCCGCACGGGCAAGGGCTACACGATCGGTCTCCTCGACGCGGTCACCAGCCGCGAGAAGGCGAGGTTCATGACGACGCTTGGCGGCACCGAGGGCACTCAGACGGTCGAGCCGCTGTCGAACTACTTCGTGGGACGCGTGAAGAAGGAGTTCCGCGGCGGCGCGACGACGGTCGGTGGGATCGTGACGTCGGTGATGCGCGGGCTCGAGGGCGACACGGTGCTCACCCACCGGTTGCGCAGCAGCGCGCACTCAGGCGGTCTTGACTGGAATCATCGCTGGAGCAATCGCGTCTACGGCTGGCGCGGCACGCTGATGGCGTCGGACGTCCGCGGCTCGCGGCAGGCCATGGCGCTCACGCAGCGCTCGGCGACGCACTACTACCAGCGCCCCGATCGTGAGGTGACGTCGGACGGCTTGTTTTCCTCGCGCTACGACACGATGGCGACGTCGATGAACGGCTACGGTCTGTACACGCGCCTCGCCAAGGAGAACGGCAACTGGATCTGGGAGCTGCAGCAGAACTGGCGCAGCCCGGGGTTCGAGGTGAACGACATGAACATCATGAGCCGAGTGGACTACCGCTGGATGGGTGGCAACGTGGCTCGCGTGTGGTCGGTGCCCGGCAACTGGTACCGCTCGGCCTTCCTGAGCTACGGCGGCCAGATGCAGTACAACTACGACGGCGATCGCACCGACCTGGAGCAGTATGCGTTCAACAGTGTCGAGTTCAACAACTACTGGGTGATGCGGACCTACGTCTCTCGCTTCCACTCGGTTGCCGATGATCGGCTCAGCCGCGGAGGTCCAGTACTCGGGCGAGTCGGCTTCGACTATGGGCAGCTCGGCATCTCCACCGACCCGCGTGGGCGCGCCGTATGGAACGTCCAGGCCGGCACGTCCTTCGGCTTCGATGGAACCAGGAGCTGGAACCTGACGCCGGGCGTGGCGATCAAGCCGTCGGGCAACGTCTTCGTCCAGCTGTCGCCGCGGTGGAACTGGTCGCAGGACGAGTCGCAGTATGTCACGACGGTGAAGGACCCGACGGCGACGGCGTTCAATGGGTCGCGCTACGTGTTCGGTTACATCACCACGCAGACGCTCTCGTTCGAGACGCGCATGGACTGGACGATCCGTCCGGAGATGACGCTCCAGCTCTACGCGCAGCCGTTCGTGGCGAGTGGCGACTACGAGCGCTTCCGCGAGTTCGCCGCGCCGCGCAGCTACGACAAGCGTGAGTACGGCCGCGACCTCGGGACGATTGCGCGGAATGCCACGACGTCGCGCTACACCGTGGATCCGGACGGCGCTGGCCCGGCGAACGCGTTCAGTTTCGGCGACCCGAACTTCACGAGCCGGTCGCTGCGCGGCACCGCGGTGCTGCGGTGGGAGTACCGGCCGGGCTCCACGATGTTCTTCGTCTGGACGCAGCAGCGCTCCGGCGGGGACGCGAACGGCGACATCGACTTCCGGCGCGATTCGCGGGCTCTCGTTGCCGACCGGCCGGACAATGTGTTCCTCGTGAAGGCGACGTACTGGCTGGGCAGGTAGAGTGCTGTTCAAAAGCAGAAAATGAACCACGGAGGACACGGAGGGCACGGAGGACTGCATGAAAAGCAATCGGATTGATGTTCTGGTTTTCCTCCGTGTCCTCCGTGGTAAAATTGCTGTTCGGCTCTGGCGAGAAGATCTAAATGCCGAGCGCGCAAAAGGTCCGCAGAGGGCGCAGAGGACTACGGGTTCACGATCCGGTCGTCACCTCTTCATAGGCGACGGTGAGCGGATCGCGCGCACTTGCGGCGCCGAAGCGACCAAATGACTCGAACCCCGCGAGCGGATCGCGCATTGCCAGTGCCTCGTCGCGCGTCTTGCCCGCCTTCACCTGCGCCTCGACGAACGCGAGCACCGCGCCGATGTAGTCGCGGAACTTGAGGAGGTCGGCAGCGTTACCCGTGACCGGCAACCCGGTGTTGCCGTGGCCGAAAATGTACACGGTATCGCGTGCATGGCTGTGCACGGTGTGCTCGAGGACCCGCATCCAGTTGCGCATCGACGCGCCGGCGGCGCGGTCCACCACCGGGTGGCGCTGGTTGAACATCAAGTCGCCCATGTGCACAACGTTCGCGCGCTCGAACGTGGTGACGATGTCTCCACTCGTATGCGCGCGGCCGTGATGGCGCGCGACGATGCGCTCGTCGCCGACGCTGCCCGTCCAGCTGTGCGTGAAGGTCGTATCGGGATAGAGTGGTTCCGGCGGCGTCGGCGCACCGGCTTGTGGAGCCGGAGGTTGGGCACCCGGCGCGCGGCGCATGTGCTGGTCCGCCTGCGTGTGCGCGACGACGTGCTTCGCCACGCCACGGAACGACGGATT
The DNA here is from genome assembly GCA_046596395.1 of Gemmatimonadaceae bacterium. Taxonomy (GTDB): domain Bacteria; phylum Gemmatimonadota; class Gemmatimonadetes; order Gemmatimonadales; family Gemmatimonadaceae; genus AG11. Next base: position 5,387 of record JBKJMP010000532.1, on the reverse strand, counting down.
CCCTCCCGCATGATCGCCATGGTGGTGCGAGTTGATGAGGAACTCGACGGGCTTCCCCTTCGAACGCGTCTTGAGCCCCTCGATCAGCACCGTCGCCTCGGCAGGGAACTGCGAGTCCACCACGGCGACGCCTCCCCGATTTACCAGCCAGCCGACGGTGCCCCCACGCATCGTGAAGAAGCCCACGTTGCGGCGAATGGGGGTGAACACGGGCGTTGCCTGGGCCTGCTGCTGCCACGCATGCGCGAGCAACGGGCGGCCGAGCGCGACGGCGCCGAGTGCGGTGGCGGAGGTGAGGAGAAAGTCGCGGCGGGTGGAGGTCATCGAGGGCTCCGGTGGGTCGGTCGAGGCGAACGGGCGGACTGCGGTGTCGCGAGGAAGATCTGTGCGGAGTCCGCGGGTCGCTACCCCCGCGCACTGGCTGTGACGCTGAACTCGCTGCAATCTCAAGCATGCGTACAACAACTATCGTCTCCGTCGCGGTCGCCCTCGTCGTCGGTACCGGCGCTGCGCTTACCGCTCAGGACGTCGCTGCCCTCGAGCGCCGGGCGGACTCCGTGTTCGCTCGGTTCCAGGCGGGCGTCGGCCCCGGAGCGGCGGTCGCCGTCGTCCGCGATGGGAAAGTCGTCTTCCGGAAGGGCTACGGATACGCGAGCCTCGAACATCGGGTGCCGATCACGGCGACGTCATCGTTCGATGCAGCCTCCGTCTCCAAGCAGTTCACCGGGCTCGCCATCTCCATGCTGGTCGAGCAGGGGAAGATCGCGCTCGAGGACGACATCCGGAAATACATCCCCGAGATGCACGCGTTCGAAACGCCGATCACCATCGAGCACCTCGTTCACCACACGAGTGGCCTGCGCGATTGGCCGGGCATGTTGCAGCTCGCCGGATGGAACAGCGGCGACGTGATCGCCTTCGATCACATTCTGCGCTTCGCGTATGCCCAGCGCACGCTGAACTTTCAGCCGGGCGCCGAGCATACCTACTCGAACACGGGCTACAACCTGCTGGCGGAGGTGGTCGCGCGCGTGACGGGCACGTCGTTCCGCGCCTGGACCGACGAGAGCATCTTCCGTCCGCTCGGAATGACCAACACACATTTTCGCACGACGATGGGTGACGTGTTCCCGGAGCGCGCCTTCTCGTACGCGCGCAGTACGGACTCGAGCTGGAACCTCGTCGCGAACGGGTTGCTCGCGCAGGGATCGAGCTCGCTCTTCACCACGGCGGACGACCTGGCGAAGTGGATCACCAATTACGGGACGTATGCCGCCGGTGGGCGGACGGCAGTGGAGCGCATGCTGCAACCGGGCCGGCTGAACGATGGCTCTCCAGTGAAGTATGCGTTCGGCGTCGTCGTGGATACATGGCGCGGCACGCAGAGGGTCACGCACAATGGCAGCTGGGCTGGCTACACGAGCTTCTCCGTCTACTTTCCCGCGCTGCGTGGAGGCGTCGTCATGCTCTCGAATGCCGGCATGAATGCAGACCAGGCGGGAATTGCGCTCAGCAACATCTTCTTCGAGAGGGATCTCACGACGGAGAGCAGGGCGGTCGCCGCCGGCGCCGGGAAGGACACCACGAGCGCGCCGGCACTCGATGACGTCGCCGGCATCTACAAACTCGGTCCCGGCTGGTATGCGCACATTCGTCGCGATGGCGACGTGCTTCGCGTGCGTGCCACGGAGGAGCAGGAGGTGGCGATGACGATGCGCGCGCCGTCCGAGTTCTGGATCGATGCGTACGGTGCGTCGATAACCTTCGTGAAGGACGCCGACGGTCGGGTGCGCAGCCTGCGCTACCGTGGGAGGTTGGCGCCACGCGTCGAGGCGCGTGAAGCCGCGCTGCGCCACGCGGACTACGAGGGCACCTACGAGAGCACCGAGTTGTCGGTCACGTATGAGGTGGTGGCGCGCGATTCGGCGCTGCTCATGCGCAACTTCCGTCGCGGTGCGATGCGCCTGACACGCGCACTCGCCGACGACTTCCGCGGGACGGGCGGCCTGGCCTCGGTCGCATTCGAGCGGGACGCGACGGGGCGCGTGGTTGCGATGATCGTCAACATGGGCGAGCGCAACCGGGACATCCGTTTCGTGCGGCGCGATTGATCGTTTGAAACGAAGGAAGAGGGAAGGACGCTCGTTGTCTCTCGCCCCCGCCGCGCTCGTTACCAATGCTCGACGTTCGACTCGCAACGCTCGATGATGTCCCAGCGCTCCAGAGCCTCATCGCGACGTCGGCGCGGGCACTGAGCGTCGGCTTTTACACGCCCGCACAGGTCGAGGCAGCGGTCGCGCATGTGTTCGGTGTCGATACGCAGCTCATCGCCGATGGCTCGTATTACGTGATCGACGCGCCCGACGGCCCCGCGGCCGCCGGAGGTTGGAGCGCGCGTCGGACACTCTATGGTGGCGACCAAATGAAGGGAGACGTTGATCCCCGTCTCGATCCGGCGACGGAGCCCGCGCGGATTCGTGCGTTCTTCGTCCATCCCGATTGGGCGCGCCGCGGTCTCGCGCGGCAGTTGTACGAAGCGTGCGCGCAGGCTGCGTGGGCCGCAGGGTTTCGCCGGTTCGAGCTCATGGCCACGCGGCCGGGCGAGCCGCTGTACTCGGCACTCGGCTTCCGGGTCGTGGAACCGGTCACGGTGATGCTCCCGGGCGACGTCGCGTTCCCGCTCGCGCGAATGCAACGCGCTATCCTTCGACCGGAATGACATCCTACACCGCGTTGCGGGCGCGCTACCTCGCGGATCGGCAAGGCGGAGGCGCGACGCCGAAGCTCGCCGCGGCACTCTCGGCCATTGGTTGGGGCGCGGTGCAGGAGCCGAGTCCGGACGAGCTGGCCGACGAGCTCGTGGAGCTGTTCGAGGCCTGCGTCACCGATCACCGCGACGTCGATCAGCTCGTGGCCGGAATTGCGCGGCTGCTGCGCGACTTTGGGCCGCTACTGGACGGCGGGCTTCCTCCGGTGGAGGCTTACGAGCCAGCAGCGACGGAAATACTCGAGCACTACGTACGCGCGTAGCTGCGTTTGTCATCCTGTGCGCAGCGAAGGATCTGCACGTGGCCAAGGGTGGGGGTGCAGATCCTTCTTTGCGCTCAGGATGACAAATGGGGTCGCGCTCAAGATGAACATGCCAGCCGTGAACTCACAATGAAGACGCTCCTTCGCACTTTCCCAGTCCTCGCCTTCGCCGCATGCTCTTCTGCCAACGAGCCGCGGCTTGCGACGCCCGCTCCAGTCCGCGCGCCACAAGCCGCTCGCGACTCCGCCGCCCTCGAGCAGCTTCGCAATGACTGGGGTGGCCTGCGACGCTACCGCGCCGCGAACGCCGCCCTGCCGGTTCCTTCGCCTCCGGACAATCGCGTCGTCTTCTACGGCAACTCCATCACCGACGCCTGGGCGCGGCATTTTCCGGCCATGTTCCCCGGCAAGCCGTACGTTGGTCGCGGCATCAGCGGCCAGACGACGCCGCAGATGCTCGTGCGGTTCCATCAGGACGTGGTGGCACTCAAGCCGAAGGTCGTCGTCATCCTCGCTGGTACGAACGACATCGCCGGTAACACGGGACCGTCAACGCTCGAGATGATCCAGGACAACATCGCCGCAATGACGGACATCGCGCGCGCGAACGGCATTCGGGTCGTGCTCGCGTCGGTGCTGCCGGTGTTCGATTATCCGTGGAGGCCTGGGCTCCAGCCCGCGCCGAAGATCATCGCACTGAATGCGTGGATGCGCCGCTTCGCCGAACAGCGCGGAGAGACGTACCTCGACTACCACTCGGCGATGGCGGACTCGCGCGGCGGACTTCCGGTCTCCCTGGCGGCGGATGGCGTGCATCCCAACGAGGCGGGCTATCGGATGATGGTTCCGCTGGTCGAGGCGGCGATCAGCAAGGCGTTGTCGTCACGGTGAAGCGTGATCGAGTGCTTCCCAGCACTTCGGCCCGACGATCCCATCAGGCACGAGGCCGTGCGTGCGCTGGAACTCGCGAACCGCAGCCTCCGTCGCCGGACCAAAGACGTTGATCCCGGCCGCATTCGGGACGCGCAACCGCTGCTGAAGTTCGGTCACGAACGGTCCAGTGCTTCCGCGCCGGATCGTCGGTCGCGCCTTGCCGCCTGGCTCGACAGGCGGGATGAGCACTGGCGCCGGCGCCGTGCCGTTGAGGATCGCCGCAACCGACACGCGAAACAGATTCATCCCGAAATTCGGATCCGGCTTTCTCCCCACTGGGAGCGCCCATTCCCTGTGTCCGCAGCACGATGCGGCCGTGCGTCCCATGTGACGGAGGAGCGCCGCAGCGCCGCGGTGGTACGCATCGAGCTGCACTGACGGCCATGGATCGCTCTTGCGGCCGGAGTTCTCCGCTTCGATGCCGATGAAGCTCCCATTGCCGGTCGTGATTCCGTTCCACGCCCCCTTGCCCGCGTGATTCGCCCGACCCGATGCGATGATGTAGTACGTGCCGTCGCGTCCAAGCCCGAGCTGTGACAGCGGGCCGGCGAGAGGAGGGTCCGTCCGACCGTCGATGAGTGCGCGCAGGGTCGGCATGTTGTTCCTCGTGTCGGTGGTGCCGGTGAAGTGGCAGATCACGCCGAGCACCGGTCCGATGTCGTCACCGCCTCGCGTTCTCCACCCGGGTTGCGCGGCCACCTTGAGGCCAGCCGCGCTCAGCACATCGGGGAGCCACAACAATCGCTCACGCATGGTCCTCGACGCCTCCTGTCGCCCTCGGGAGCTCCTCATCGGGTGTCTGCGAATCGCCGGCAATTCCGCAACCGTCGAGATCCATGTCGTCGTCTGGAGGAGGTACAACGCTGGCGACGGGTCCCACCGCTGCGGGAGCTGCGCCTACCGCCGCGACTCCGCTCCCCGCAGCGCCGACGTCTCCACTGGCGATCTTCTCCTTCGACGCCTTCGTCTGCCTGTCCTCGGACGCTTCCTCGGGACTCTTCTCGTGCGGCTTCACCGTCGAGCGAATGACCATGACCTTGTTCAGCAGGTCGAACCAGAACGGTGCGCCGAGCGTGGCCGCGAACGCGGTCAGGAGCCAGCCCAGCAGCGGTGAGATGAAGTCGTCCCATACCTCACCACCCGTACCGGGCAGCGCAAATCGAACCTTGTCCCACCCGATCGGCAGTTGCAGCGAATCGAGTGCAGCGCGAGACGCGGCGTATTGCTGCGTATCATCGCGGCGCAAGAACGCACTGTCGCGCGCCACCGCCTCGGCCCGCGCGACCACCGCGGCGCGCGTGGCATCGTTGCGGTACAGAAACTCGGCAATCGCAATGGTGTTGACGTTGAGCCCAATGGCGACGGCAAGCCCGATCGCGAAGAGCAGCTTCTGCGTGGCGCGCTTGTATCCGCCCGAGATGCGA
>JBKJMP010000347.1:0-3114 GCA_046596395.1 Gemmatimonadaceae bacterium | reverse complement strand
TCCGCTACCAGCGAATCGCCGACGATGCTCATCTGCACGCGGAGCTTGCCGCTCGCGCCACGAAGCTCACCTGTGAGCGCCTTGAGCGAGGCATCGGTCAGGTACGCCGTCGTGGGGCCATCGGTACTGGTGAGGGCCGTACTGATGCTCCGCGTGCCCGAGATCCGGCCCGCACCGCCGATACGCGATGAGGCGGTCGCGAACGTCCAGGACCATCCAGCAACAAGGAGGAGGAGCACGATTCCGCCGCCGAAGTCGACGACGCGCTCCGTTCGCGGCGTGATTCCCGCACGGTGCCAACGGCTCCTGGGAGCGTCGGGCAGGCTCAGCGCGTGCTCGACGAGATGCATGAACTCATCGAGCGCTCCCGTTGACCCGGCCGGAGTACCTGTCGAACTTCCGACGCTCACGCCGTCCAACACTCGCCGAGACTCATGCAACCCCTCATCGATCTCTTCCATCAGCTGACGGACGTCAAGGAACTGGTCCAGGCCGGCGGATACATAGGACTCACTGCGATCATTTTTGCCGAGACCGGGCTACTGGTGGGATTCTTCCTGCCCGGTGATTCGCTGCTCGTCACGGCCGGTCTGTTCGCGTCGCAGCCGCAGTTCGAGTTGAACGTCTGGTTGCTCGGCGGACTGCTGACGGCGGCGGCGATCATCGGGAACACCGTCGGATACATGATCGGGCTGTATACTGGTCCACGGCTCTTCACGCGGGACGACTCACTCCTCTTCAAGAAGAAGCACCTGCTGCACGCGCAGGCGTTTTATGAGAAGCATGGCGGCAAGACGCTGATCATTGCGCGTTTCATGCCTATCGTGCGCACATTCGTCCCCGTCGTGGCCGGACTGGGGAAGATGGACTTCAAGCTGTACACGGTCTACAACGTGCTGGGCGCGGTGTTGTGGATCTGGTCCATGCTGTTCACGGGCTACTTCCTCGGGCGGTGGGTTCCCGGCGTGGAGCACCACATCGAGAAGGTGATCCTGCTCGTGATCTTCCTGTCGCTGTTGCCCGGCATCATCTCGTGGTACCGCGCGCGGTCAAGCGGCGCGGTCGAGAAGCCGCCCGTCGTCCCGCTTTGACCACCCTGGAGACCCACATGGCGCACTCGCTTCCGCCCCTGCCCTATCCCACGAATGCCCTCGAGCCGCACATCGATGCGCAGACGATGGAGACCCATCACGGGAAGCATCACAACGCGTATGTCACGAACCTCAATGCCGCGCTCGAGAAGGCACCGGAGCTCGCCGACAAGTCGCTCGAGGACCTGCTGACGGGGATCAACAGCGTACCCGAGGCGGTGCGCGCGGCCATTCGCAACAACGGCGGTGGCCACTGGAACCACTCGCAGTTCTGGACCTGGATGGCACCGAACGCCGGCGGCGCGCCGACCGGCAAGCTCGCGGACGCGATCAATCGCGCGTTCGGCGACTTCGAGACGTTCAAGGAGCAGTTTGCCGCCGCAGGTGCGGGGCGCTTTGGGTCGGGGTGGGTGTGGCTCAACAACGAGGGGGGCACGCTCTCGATCTCCAGCTCGCCGAACCAGGACAACCCGCTCATGGACGGCAAGCCGGCGCCGATCCTCGGGCTCGACGTCTGGGAGCACGCGTACTACCTGAAGTACCAGAACCGGCGGCCTGACTACATGAAGGCGTGGTGGAACGTGGTGAACTGGGAGTCGGTGGCGTCGCGACTCTAGGTCGTCCTCTCGCCCTCTCGTCCTCTCCGTGCCCAACGCCCTTGGCATCACGCCGCGGTGGCTCGCCCTGGCGCTCGCAATGTCGCTCGCATGCACGTCCGGCGCCCAACCGACGGCACCTCCGCCGGCACCGAGGGGCTGGACGCTGGTCTGGAGCGACGAGTTCGACGGATCAGCCGGCGCGCCCATCGACACGCTCGCATGGCGCTACGATATCGCGGACGGATGTCAGGTCGGCATCTGCGGCTGGGGCAACAACGAGAAGCAGTACTACACGACCACGTCCGCAAACAGTGGCCTCACGGGACGCGGAGAGCTCAGGATCACGGCTGGACCCGCGCCAGCAGGACTGACGTGTTACTACGGTCCCTGCCGCTACGCGTCGGCGAAGATCACCACCCGCGGAAAGGTGAACGCAGCACCCGGCCGCGTGGAGGCACGCATCAAGGTGCCGGCGGGGCAGGGGCTGTGGCCCGCGTTCTGGATGCTGGGAGCGAGCTATCCCGCCACCCCTTGGCCGCACAGCGGTGAGATCGACATCATGGAAAATCACGGCAGCGCGCCGGCAACGATCAGTGCTGCGCTGCACGGTCCAGCCTACTCGGGGAATACTCCGTTCGTGCACTCGTATTCGCTCGAGCGCGGAACGTTTGCTGACGACTATCACGTCTTCGCCGTCGAGTGGGATTCGTTGCACGTGCGGTTTCTCGTCGACAGCACCGTGCACTACTTCGTCCAGCGTCAGGAAGTGGAACGCGCTGGCAAATGGGTGTTCGATCAGCCGTTCTTCATCATCCTGAACCTCGCCGTCGGGGGAATGTTCGACGGCGATCCTGCGTCGGACGCGATACTTCCCGCGACGATGCTTGTCGATTACGTGCGCGTGTATTCACGGCGGCAATAGGGACAGGAGGACAGGAGGACAGGAGGACAGGTGACAGGTGACAGGTTGACTACGCTTCGTCCTCTCGTCCTCTCGTCCTCTCGTCCTCTCGTCCTCTCGTCCTCTCGTCCCGCCTACGGCACCGGCTTCGGCTTGGGTTCGATCTTGAGCGCCCAGAGTCCGCTGTTGAAGTCATTCACGTAGGCAAGGCCATCCTTCTTGTTGACCACGACACCCCACGTCATCGGAACGTTCGCCACCTTGCCCTTCGCGTCGGACGGCATGTACTCGCCGATCTCGCGCCCCTGGGCCTTGAGGTCGCCGCGCAGCTCCCCCGAGATGTCGAAGGCATGGAAGCCGGCATTGTATGCGCCCATATAGAGCGTGTCGCCAGCGACCCACACGTTGTGCACGCCGCCGAACTCCGGCTCGTACCACGCCACGGCCCGTGGCTTGGTAATGTCCTTGACATCGAGCACCTGAAGGCGGCCATGTGCGCGCGCGATCTGGCCTGCGAACAGCG
>JBKJMP010000323.1:0-14301 GCA_046596395.1 Gemmatimonadaceae bacterium | reverse complement strand
TCGCAATCGGCTGCACCAGCGTGGTGACGGTGACGACGATGCGACTGCCACGCTGAACGCCGCGGGCAACGCACAACGCATGCTGCACGCAGGCTTCACCACCGTGCAGAGCGTGGGTGGCGCCGAGGACAAGGCGGTGCGCGACGCCATTGCGCGCGGGGTGCTCGCGGGACCGCGCGTCATCACGTCGCTCGGGTCGCTGAGCGAGCGCGCCGGTCCTCCCGATTCCGTGCGCCTCGTCGTGCGTGGGTTCAAGGCGCGTGGTGCCGATGTCATCAAGATCTTCGCCTCAGCCAGCATTCGTGACGGTGGCGTGCAGACGATGTCGCAGGCGCAGCTCGACGCCGCGTGTGGCGAAGCGAAGGCCCTCGGCCTCCGCTCGATCGTGCACGCGCATGCGGCGTCCGCAGCCAAGGCGGCCGTGCGCGCGGGATGCACGCAGGTGGATCACGGCGTCCTGATGGACGAGGAAGCGCTGCAGATGATGGCGCAGGCCGGCGTCTACTTCGAACCACAGTGTGAGCTCGTGTCGCGCAACTACCTCGACAACAAGCACTGGTTCCGCGGCATCCGCAACTATAACGACGAGGGGTTCGCCGCCACCGAACGCGCGCTCGGCATGCGAAAGGCGCTGGCACAGAAGTACCTGGCAACCAAGGGGCTCAAGGTTGTCTACGGCACCGATGCCGTTGCGGGCGGCCATGGCCAGAACGGTGTCGACATGGCATGCCGCGTTCGCAACAATGGCGAGCGGGCGATCGACGTGCTCACGTCGGCCACGTCGCTGTCGGCCGAGTCGATGGGGCTCGGCAAGGAGGTCGGCCGAGTGGCGCCCGGTTACCACGCCGACCTCGTCGCATTCGACGGCGATCCGCGAACCGATGCGTCGGCATTCATGCGCGTGGCCTTCGTGATGAAGGGCGGCGTGATTCACCGCCATCCTCCGCTGCGTGCGGGGCCGCGGGCGCGCTTCCCATGAGCACCATGCGGTTCGTCCACGCAACGACGCTCGCATGCCTGGTGAGCGCGACCGCGTCCGCGCAGAGAGTGGACTGGGCGACGCCGAGCGGCGATGCGGGCGCGATGCGGTGGTCGCCGTTGAAGGACGTGGATCGCGCCAACGTGGGCCGACTGGCCGTCGCGTGGACATGGACGACTGGCGAGCGGGCCGTGCGCGCCAGTGGCGACCAGAGGGCAGCACGCCCGGGACAGTTCCAGGTGTCGCCGGTGGTGATCGGCGACACGATGTACCTCTCGACGCCCTACTCGGCCGTGGCGGCACTCGATGCGCGCACCGGCGCCGAGCATTGGCGATACGATCCCGGCACATGGAAGGCTGGTCAGCCGTCCAACGGCACCGGCTTCGTGCATCGCGGCGTGGCCACGTGGTCGAGCGGCAAGGAGCGTCGCGTCTTCATCAATGCGCGGTGGAAGCTCGTCGCGCTCGATGCGCGAACCGGCAAGCCGGTACCCGGCTTTGGCGACGCCGGCGAGGTGGACCTGATCAAGGGGCTGCGTCGTCCGGTGAATCGCCTGCATTACACCAACACCTCGCCGCCGGTGGTGTACGGCAACGTCGTGATCGTCGGCAATGGTGTTGGCGACCGCCTGCGGTATCGCGACGACACGCCGGGCGACGTGCAGGCGTTCGACGTCCGCACCGGGCGCCGGCTCTGGAGCTTCAAGACTATTCCGGATTCCGGCGAGTACGGTTGGCAGACGTGGGAGGACGGCTCGTACAAGTACATGGGCCATACCAACGTGTGGGCTCCGATGAGCGTGGACACAAAGCGCGGTCTCGTGTTCCTCCCCGTGAGCACGCCGACGAACGACTGGTATGGTGGCGACCGCAAGGGGGACAACCTGTTCGCGGAGTCGGTCGTGGCGCTCGATGCGCGAACGGGACGGCGCGTGTGGCACTACCAAGTGGTCCATCATGGATTGTGGGACTACGACCTCCCCGCGCCACCGGTCCTCGCGACGATGCGGTGGAATGGACGTCCGCGGGACGTCGTCGTCGTGCCGTCGAAGACAGCGTGGTTGTACGTGCTCGATCGCGCGACGGGCAAGCCGGTGTGGCCGATTCCCGAGCGGCCGGTGCCGCCGAGCGACGTGCCGGGTGAGCGGGCGGCGCCGACGCAGCCGATGCCGACGATGTTCGGTCCATTCACGCGGCAGATGGTCACCGAGGACGACCTCATCGACTTCACGCCGGAACTGCGGCGTCGGGCGCTCGAGGTATTTCGTCGCTACCGGAATGGCCCGATCTTCACGCCGCCGTCGGAACAGGGCACGATCGTGATGCCGGGTTCGATCGGCGGCGCCGGGTGGGGGAGCACCGCGTTCGATCCCGACACCCGAACGCTGTACGTGAAGGGGACGAATAATCCGGTGGTCTATCGGGTCAAGCGTGGCGTGCCGAACGACACGATCGGGTACGAGTGGACCGTCGATCTCGTGAACAGCGGGCTGGGGGTGACGGCCGACTCCGATTCGGCAAAGGGCGAGACGCACACACCGCCCGCAGCGTTGCCGCTCATCAGGCCGCCGTACGGCAACCTCACCGCGTACGACCTCGACTCGGGTCGGCAGAAGTGGCAGGTGCCCCTCGGTGACACGCCGACCATTCGTGAGCATCCCCTGCTCAAGGGGGTGGCCCTGCCAGCGCTCGGCGTTGCGGGCGCGGTTGGCGGCACGGTGACGCGTGGTGGGCTGATTTTCATCACGGGCGGCGGCAACGTGCTGTACGCCATCGATACTCGGAATGGTCGCGTGCTGTGGCAGCATGCGCTGCGTGCAGGGCGCGGCTACTCGAATCCGATCACGTATCGCACGGCGAGTGGCCGGCAGTTCATCGTGATCGCGACGGGCGCCGGTGATGATTGCGAGTTGGTGGCGTTTTCGCTCGATGGTGGGCGGTGAGGGATGTCGGCGGTGGGCTGGAATGGGCGATGACGGCGAACCGGCGGCCTTCTCTCTGGGTGGCCAGCATGAACGCGCTGGCCTGCACGGCATCGATCTGCCTCCTCCTCGGTTGTGCGTCGAGCGCGCCGCGGGCCGCCGCCACTCCGGCGACGCGCACGCTCGTCGCGGTCTTCGCCCACCCGGACGACGAGACGCTCGTCGCGCCCGCCCTCGCGCGCTATGCGCGCGAGGGCGCGCAGGTATTCCTCGTCATCGCCACGGACGGGCGACGGGGCGCCAATGCGCATGCCCGCATTCCCGCTGGCGACTCGCTCGCCAAGGTGCGCGCGGAGGAAGCGCGATGTTCCGCCCGCGCGCTCGGACTCCAGCCGCCCATCCTGCTCGGCTTTCCCGACGCGGGCCTTGCCGACTTCGCACCGTGGCCCGGCAAGCGACTCGATACCCTGGTGACTCGCACGGATTCCGTCCTGCGCGCCCTCCGTCCATCGGTCGTGCTCACCTGGGGACCCGACGGTGGATATGGACACTCGGATCACCGCCTGACGGGCAACGTGGTGACGCAACTCTTTCAATCGGGCGCGCTTCCTTCGGGCACGCAGCTCTTCACCGCGGGCTTCCCTGCCTCGCGGACAACCACTGCTCCGCCATGGTACGGCCAACAGCTGCACCCGGTGAGCAGCGCGCTGCTGACGGCGACCGTGTCGTTCGAGTCCTCTGATCGCGAGGCGGCGGCGCGGTCGGTAGCCTGCCACTGGTCGCAGGCAACGCCGCAAGCGCAGGTGCGCAACATGCAGGCGCTCGATCACCTGTGGCAGGGCGCAGTCACCTTCCAGCAATGGGGTGGCGGAACCCGGCGGACGTCACTCTTCTAGCCGCGCCGGATCCGCGAGACACGGCACACGATTCTGCCTGGACTATGCCATCGACTTCACGTGCGCCACGAACTGATCGACGGCGATCTCGGTCCCCTGCTGCCAACCCGACGCCTTGTTGTTTTCAAAGTCCGCTTCATCCCGGTGGAGCGCCGTGAAGACGTAGCGGGTTCCGGTTCCCACGGTTTCCATCGTGACGATGGCCGTGATCGGAATGTCGTCGAAGACCGCCGGACGATAGCCGGGAAACAACATGGACGTCCAGACGAGCCGCTCCATCGGGATGGCTTCCAAAAAGCAACCGAGGTTGGGAATCTCCTGGCCCTCTCCCGCTGTAATGTCGATCCTGAAGATGCCGCCCGGCCGCACGTCCATTTCGCAACCCGATACCGCACCCCAGGGCTTGGGCATGTACCACTCCTTGAGGTGTTGCGGTTTCGTCAACGCTTCCCAGACGAGATGCCTGGGAGCGTCGATGAACCGCTCGAGAACGAAATCGGTTTTCGGATTGGCCTCGAAGGGCTGGCTCATGATTTCGATTCCTTGTCCTTGAGGTGTTTGACGTATTCGTCGAACCGATCGAAGCGGGATTCCCACAACTGGCGTCGCTCGGACAGCCAGTCCTCAGCGACCTTGAACCGTTCAGGCGCGATCTCGTACGTTCGCACCCGCCCTCGTTTCTTCGACTTCACCAGTCGGCTCCGTTCGAGCACCAACAGGTGTTGCACGAACGAGGGGAGTTTCATGTCGAACGGTGCCGCCAACTCGCTGACGGTGGCGGGTGCGACAGACAGCTGCGCCAGGACTTTTCGCCGGGTCGAATTGGACAAGGCATGAAAGACATCGTCCACGACTGCGGTTTGAACCATTGCAACACCCGTCGATTGCCCAGTTGACGCGACCTGACGGGACGATTCTATCTCCGGGCAACACTAAGGTAAATACCTAAGTATTAGTCGCCGAGAACGCACTGAAGTTCGGCCTGACGGCCAGGTGACGGTCACCGTCGACCTCGAGCGCCCGGCGCAGCCCGGCGGCGCGGGGGGTCTGCTGCGTTTGCGCGTTGACGACGTCGTCACCAGCGCAACGACCAACGTTCGCGGCGACCCGGCGTTAGCGCTCGGGGATGATGGGTCACTGCACCATGCCCATGGTTTCAGAGGGACGCAGGATGTCACGATCACGCTCGTCGTGACCGTGGCAGGCGCTTGCGCTGCTGCCCGGTGCGCAGCTGGCCGCTGTGCAGCTGGCCGCTGTGTCGCAAGCCGCCAGCGGTAGCCGCGCATCCGCTCACGTCGGGTTCCCCGCCGGCACACGGGGCACGGTGAAAGCGTCAGTACATCACGGCCGGGCGACACGAATGAAGCGCCCGTCCCGGTCGCGGATGTAGTACTCGCGCGGCCCGTCGTCGCTGGACCTCGTGTCGAGCGTCGCCGCATCGACGGGCACGTCGACGCGCGCGTCATTGATCGCGCCCTCCAGCCGATCGTCCACGGCCGAACCGAGTTTCGTGGCCTGCACAGCCGCATCTGCACGCACCGCGCGAAGCTCGGCAAGCTTCTGCTCGAGCGTCCGACGCGCATCGTCTACCTCCGCCTGCTTCTCAGCCACCTTGTCGTTGGCGGAGGACAGGTCTCGCTTCGCCCCTCGCGTTCCACTCGACTGCCAGATGGCGACTGCGATCAGCAGCGCGACAACCGCCGCACCGATGATGATGAGGAGCTGCGTGTTGCGCGGCTGTTTCAGCGCCGCTGTATTGATTTGATCGGGTCATTCATAGACGCGGCCTCTCCAGGCGATCCGTCGTGCGGTGTCGTGGCGCGGAAGGAACACTCCGCCGCCGATTGTCAGCTCAACGCGAGTCGGAATCGCCGCCGCGCTTGTTCTTCCTCTTCCCAGAACGGCGATCGGAGTCGCCGTCCCCCTTCTTGTCGCTGTCGCCATCGTTCTTCCGGACTCCATTCCTGTCCGGCGTGCCGTCGGTATCCCGATCGCTGTCCCCGTCGTCCACCACGCGAAAGCGCGAGTCCCGTCGCAGGCGCCGGAAGTCATCACGGTTGGTGGTGTAGATGTCCACGTTCTCGCGCGGCACGCCAATCAACCGCGTCCGCGCTCCGTTATCCGTGGCGTCCATCGCCTGCGCCAGCGCGAGGGTCGTGAGCACGTAGTCTCGTACGGAAAGCCCCGACGGCTCGATCGCCCGGCGGGCTGCCGGATCGGCCTCGAGCTGCCGGACGAAACGCTCGACGTCCGTATCCGACGTGCCGTTCACGCGCAGTCGATTGCCGGTGCTCGGCACCGGTTGCGCATCGAGACCACGCTGGGCACGCGTCCAGTCACGGTAGCGGTCGGACGTCAGCGTGTAGTCCACCGCGCGGACATTCCCGTCGTTGGACACCACCGTCCCAGTGGCCGCGGCCGCGGCAAGTGCCGCGCTGTCCGACTCGGTCATGCGCACCGCGCTTTTGCCGTCATCGGAGCACGGAGCGAATGCCGCGAGCGCCACGACTGAGAGCGCGCACCGCGCTGCCACGGCGCTGCGACTGAAGAAGCCATTGGCCATTGTTAAGCACTCCTCCGACGTTGCCGCCGGTGCGATGCGTGAACCTGCAGTTGCAGAGCGAAGGGCATCGGTCGTGCCTCCGGCGTCAGCGTCGCGGTTAGGGGACGGTCAGGTCTCGCCACGTGGACGGTGACGACTGTGTCCGGGATCACAGGGTTCTGGCAAGTAGCGGTGGGACAACGCGTTACGGGTCGGCACCTGGCTGACGGAGCGCGGCGCCCACCTTGCCTTGTACATGGCCATCCCCATCAACTCGGAGTCGCCCATGTCCCCCTTTCGGCCAATCATGCTGCTGGCCCTCACCCTCGCCGTGACCATGCCCGCGGCGGCGCAGGACCGCTCTGGACGATCGCGCGCGGAGCAGGCGGCAAATCGCCATCGCGGAGACTCGGACTCTGACTCCGACTCGGACTCCGAGGATAGCGATCGTCGGGGACGGAGACGCGGCGATCGCGCGGACCGTCGCGGGCGTGACATGTGCGTGGACACCAATCGCGATGGCCGATGCGACTACTCGGCCTCCGATCCGCGCTATCCGGACCGGGACCGGAAT
This sequence comes from Gemmatimonadaceae bacterium, assembly GCA_046596395.1. Taxonomy (GTDB): domain Bacteria; phylum Gemmatimonadota; class Gemmatimonadetes; order Gemmatimonadales; family Gemmatimonadaceae; genus AG11. Next base: position 7,388 of record JBKJMP010000323.1, on the reverse strand, counting down.
CGGGATCGATCGTCGGGCAGTCGTTCGCGTGACGACGTGTGCCTGGACCGCAACCGGGATGGTCGATGCGATACCTCCAGCGACAGGTCCCGGAGCCGGCGTGGGATTCCGGGCGCGCTCGAAGCCATCATCTTTGGCCGGTAGCACGTCGCTCTAGCGCGACATCACGAACATGTCCGCTGCAGGGACGATTGCGATGACCGAAGCGGGTCGCGGCACCGATGACCATGCCCCACTCGGGGTTCACCTCGGCGCGAGAAGGATCACGGGGCTGACAGTGAAAGCTGGGCGGGTTCGCCACTTCCGGTTCCACGCGGGTGCCGTAGAGAACTGCGCTTACCGCTTGCTCGACGGCGGCGTCATTTTGTTGATGCGCATGTACGTCACGATGTTGCCGTAATGCTCGCTGTTGTGTGACGCGTTCATGAGCAGGGTGTAGAGCTTCGAGCGCTGCTGGCCGAACAGGTCGATCATCGGTGCGTTCACCGCGTCGGTTTGCGCGTATGCCCTGGCGCAATATGTCTTTGCATCGGCGAGTGCCGCGACGAGCGCCGCCTTCGTTTTCGCGGCCTTCTCCACTGCGTCCTCCGGCGGCGCCGCCTCTCCGACCACCATGGCGCAGAACATCTTCTCCGAGCCCGCTACGTGGCCGAGGAGCTCGCCGAAGGTCCGGACTTCCGGCGCGGGGCGGAAGGAGTAGAGCGACTCGGGGACATCCTTCGCGGCTTCGGCGATGTAATTGTGCGACTGGTCGAACAGCATCCGCGCGTTGGCGGTATGCGGATTGGCGTCGCCCTGTGCGAGTGCCGGGGCAGCGGCGAGAGCGAGGAGAGCGAGGAGAGCGAGGAGAGCGAGTGCACGGGTGAACATGATCATGGGGATTGGGGTGGGTTGCCCAGCAGTACAACAACGACGTCTTGCCGGGCTTGGCAACTTTCGTCGTGAACGCCCGTCGTCCTCAACGCAGCAGCTGGGTGATCGTTGCGCCTGCCGGATCGCGCAACGTGGCGGCGTAGGCCGATTTCTGTCGCCGCCGCACGCTGTCTGGCTCCACGCGAACACCGGCGGCAGCGAGGGCAGCGCTCAACCCCCGCCATTGCGCGGAGTCTCGAAGCAGGAACACACGCATGTGCGTCCATGCAACCGTGGTGTCCGCAGCCTGAAAGGTCGTGACCGACAGGAATGCGCCACTCCGTTGCGCCTCGCGATCGATCGGCTCAGCGACCTCCCGCACATACCGCGAATATTCAGCGAGCTTCTCAGGTCTCGCCCGCCAGAAATACACCTGCGCCAGCGTCGCACCCTCGAGGGCCGCGGAACTGGGCGCGATCGCGGGGACGCTTCGCGCACAGGCCAGAACGGTTCCGAGCGCGAAAGCCGCAATTGCCACGCTTGCAAGGCGCAGGGGTCGTTGCGTTCGAAACTGCGGGGGCTCGTGTGCCATGGGGAGGCTCGAGAAGGGGTGGTCAGTGGACCATGGGAATACCGGCATTGCAAAGAACGATCATTTCGCCCTTGGTGAGGGAAGATGGTGACACCCTTGTCACAGCGCCACGTTCAACACTCCAGGCGTTGGCACGACGCCCGTCTACACGACCGGGGTGCGGAGTCTCCCCATGCCGACTGCTGCCGGTACCTGCCATATCAGTGTCAGGTGCACGGGGCCGGCGATGGGTGGGGCCTGCGGTTGGGGTACTGCGCAAATTCACGTCAGCGGGTCGGCGCGCAGATCTCCAGGACGAGATTCCGCAGTCGGCGGTGCGCAGCGTCGGCATGCGTCCTGGGGTGCCAGATCATGGAGGCCGCAATTTCCGGAGATGGGACCGGGAGCGGGAAGGTGTGCATGCCCTCCCGCAACACGCCTGTGTGTCGCTCGGGAACCGTCGCGATCAGCTCCGAGCCCCGCGCGAGCGCCACGGCGCCCGCGAAGCCGTCCACCACCGTGACGACTCGGCGCTCGATCCAGGACCAGCGGCCGACATGGAACCGAGGCCAGGTGCAGAATCACCTGGGCGCCTTCGGCTTCAGTGGGGACGAGGTCTTACGCGAGATCGGCACGCTGAGCGGAGGCGAGCGCGCCCGCATGGCGCTGGCGCTCATGACCCTGTCGCGCGCGAACCTCCTCGTGCTCGATGAGCCGACGAATCACCTGGACGTCGAGAACATCGAGGTACTCGAGGATGCATTGGACGAGTACGAGGGCACGGTGCTGTTGGTGAGCCCCGACCGCGGCTTCCTGCGCGAGGTCGCGACGCGCGTGTGGTCGTTCGACGGCACTCGGCTCATCGATTTCGACGGCCCTTCATCGAATGGGAGGCCGATCGCGCGCGGAGGGCCGCGGGGTGACGCAGCCATTGCTGGACGTCGGCGGGAAAGCCCGCGATGTACTCGTCGACCGTCGTCATGCTCGCTCCAGGCCGACGTCCGCGACGATCTCGTACGAATGCCGCCGCGCCGCGTGATCGTAAATCTGCGTCGCGACGATGATTTCATCAGCGCCGGTCCGCGCGACGAGTGCCGCGATCCCCGCTCGCACGCGCTCGGGTCCCCCGACGATTGCGTGCGAGAGGATGGGCTGAAGTTGCGCCAGTTCCATTGGCGTAAGGATGCGCTCGATGTCTGCCACCGGCGGCGGCACCTGCGTCGGTTGACCGCGGCGCAGTGCGACGAACGTCTGGACCAGCGACGAGAACAGCAGCCGTGCCTCGCCGTCGGTGTCGGCCGCCACGATCGAGGCGCCGAGCATGACGGAATGGCGCTCGCAACGGGCTGACGGACGAAACTCCGCGCGATAGATCTCGATCGCTTCCATCATGAGCGTCGGCGCAAAGTGCGACGCGAACGCGAACGGCAGTCCCATCGCCGCGGCGAGCTGTGCGCCGAAGAGGCTGGAGCCGAGAATCCAGATCGGCACCTGCGTGCCCTCGCCGGGAATGGCGTGCACCGTCTGTCCCTCCCCGGCGGGCTCGAGAAGGGCGATCAGCTCCGTGACGTCATTCGGAAACGCGGCCGCCGCCGAGTAGTCGCGGCGGAGCATGCGGGCGGTGGTCTGGTCGGATCCCGGGGCGCGGCCGAGCCCCAGGTCCACGCGACCGGGGAAGAGTGCCTCGAGCGTACCGAACTGCTCCGCGATGAGGAGTGGTGCATGATTCGGCAGCATGATGCCGCCGGCGCCGATTCGGATGGTGGACGTTGCGTTGCCGATGTGGGCGAGCACGACGGCGGTCGCGGCGCTCGCGACGCCGGGGATGCCATGATGCTCCGCCACCCAGAAGCGGCGATACCCAAGACGCTCCGCATGGCGCGCGAGGTCGGCGGAGTTGCGGAGGGACTGGGCGGCGGTTCCGCCCTGGATGATCGGGGAGAGGTCGAGGACGGAGAGCGGGATCATGTGCGGCGGTTCGGCGTGGGGACTGAAGACGTTAACCGCGCTTCGTCCACAGGAGAATCACGCCGCACGCGGATGCGTTCCTGCCGAGCGGCAGCGCAAAGGGAGTCTGCCTCCGGCCACGGCAAGGCGGCACGACTCGGCGCTGGACTGGCGCGCCACGGACGGGCGGCTAGGCTCGGGCGACCGTGTCCGCACGCCCCTCATCCCGCGGCCCGAGCAGATCCCACCGGTTCCCCTCGAGGTCCTCGAACACGACGACCCGCCCATAGGCCTCGCGACGCGGCGCAGTCACGAACTCCACACCCGCAGCCTTCATCCGCGCATGCGTCGCCTCGAAATCATCGACGCGCAGGAAGAATCCCACTCGGCCGGCGAACTGGTTTCCCACCGCCTGGGTCTGGCGGTCGCCATCGGCCTGCGCCAGCAGTATTCCCGTGACGGCTCCACGGGGCCTTACGACGACCCACCGCTTCGCTCGGCCGTCGTTCGTCGTCGCAGGGGTGTCCTCGACCAGGTCGAATTCCAGGACGTTCACGAAGAAGTCGATGGCGCGGTCGTAGTTGCGGACGACGAGCGCGACAAGCTCGAGTTGTGACATGGGCGATCTCGGTGAATGTCCGGTGCGTGAAAATGGGCCGACGTGCAATGGACGGGTGACGGGGATCGAGGGACCCTCGCATAGGATGAACGCTCCTCCGACGGACGCGCATCAGCGTCACGCGCGCCTCGTCGGCAGACCGTTCACCCTGGTCCCGGAGCATCACATGCATTGGAAGCGAATCGTAGTCGCGGTGGCAGTAGCGTGCATGGCCTTCCCGGCGAGCGGGAACTGGAATCGCGCCTACGCAGTGGCGGCATACGTGGGAGAGAACGACGGCTGCTACATCCTGGGCAGCCCGTCCAATGATTTCTTCTGTAGCCAGTGGGACGAGTACGACATGTCGACGGGCGGTGACGGTGGTGGTGGTGGTGGCGGTGGTGGCGGTGGTGACAGCTATGGGAGGGAGTGCGGCAGAGGCACCTTCCAGCTCTGCGGCGGCACCAACACCAGGAAGACGTTCACCAAGACCTGTATTGAATGGAGAGTCACCGCCGCAAACGGCACCGTCGCCCTCACAATCTGGAAGCCCACCAGCCTCGCGCTGGGATTCTCGAGCGAATGCGCCACGTGGGTTGAGGTGACGACTGAGATCACGACGCCCAATCGCTGGACTGCCTGACGCGCAGCCGCCCCGCCATGGACTCTCGGGACGGCTGCATTCATCGATGCGCTTCCAGACACCCTCACCCGGGGCGATTACAACACGATGCAGGAACTGGCAATCCTGCATCGCGTTGTCGTCCTGGAGGAATCCAGGACTCGTGAAAACTTTGAAGTGCCTCGTCATCCTGCTGCTGGCCGCGTGCGCGCAGGACGTGAAGATGGCGACGCCTCCCGATGCGGATCGTCGCTGGATGAAGGTCGCGTTCGACACGGTTTGGATCGTTGGTGGCAACGCACGCGACTCCATTCTGAGTTATCCCGCGCGCCTAACGAGCCTCGGAGGTCTCATCGTCGTTTCCGACCTCGGTAGGCATCAACTGATCGCCCTCCGCGTCCGCGATGGAACTGTCGCGTGGACCAACGGTCCCGAAGACGGGCACAGCTTCCTTCGCCCGCTTGTGGTATGGCCGAAGCCCGGTAACCACATAGCGGTCGTGGACGAGGACACGCAGATCATGACGATCATCGATTCTACCGGCCGAACCGTCAGCGATCTCGCCCTGAATCCATCGCGCCTCATCAACGGAGCGTGCGCGCTGCAGTCAAGAGACAACCTCGTTACGTCCGTCGATGGACTCGGCCCGCTCTATACATTGGCCGACGATGCCGTAACGGCGGCGCCCGTCACGATGTCAGTTCTCGATGGAAAGGGGCACGATCCTCTCGTGCTGCAGCCCTACCTCGAAAGCAACCGGGATTGGGCCACCTGCGTCGTCGCCACGAGTTTCGGCGGCGGTCTCGCCCTGTGGAACGGCTCAGCGTTCACGCGCGAAACACGGTATCGGGAATACAGGCCATTCCCGGTTCCCAGGAAACGAGAGCAGACGCGGACGACGGATTCCGGCGACGTGAAGGAGACGTTCCCCGTATTGCCGCCAGGCGTGGTCGTGAGCGCACTCGACGTCGCCACCGTTCCCGGACGAGTGCGCGTGCTCTTTAACGGCACGTCAGCCAATCGCGGCCGGATCATCGACGACTACGACGATCGTACCCTGGAGTACCTGGGCAGCGCCCTCCTTCCTTCACGCGCGATCCAGTTCGCCACTCCGCGTCCAGACCTCGTGGTCGTGCTCAGCAAGCAACGTGGATTCCCCACGATCGTCGCGCTTCGTCAGCGGGCAACGGCGCCATGAAACTCCCGGAGCGGAGGACCGCGGTGCTGCTCGCGCTGCTCGTCGCACTCGGCGCCGCCGCCGCGTTGCTCCTCGAGCGCCAACGGAATCCGGCGCGAGTCGCGATCTCGCGAGCCTTCCCATTCGAAGCGGGCGATTCGTCGCGGTTTCGCGCCTTCGTCCTCGTGAGCGCAGAGGACTGCGCCGGCAACCTCGGCTTCCTCGACCTGTTCGAGCGCGACACAACGCGCGTGCGTCTCAGTCGTTTGTACCTCGTCGGACCGCCGAGTGCACTGGATTTCACGGCCGCCCTGCTCCGGGGTCGGGATGTCCATACGCCCCTGCTGCCAGCTTCGCCCGCCATTCAGCGCGCGATGATCCAGCTCGGCGCGTCAGGCACGCCGTTCCTCATCATCCTCGACCGCGACGGCACCGTTCGCCTCGCCATGACGTCTCCGCCCGACATCGATACCTACGTCCGACTACCCAAGCTGTTCGACGAGCTCTGGGCGCAGGGCATCTACGATCCCCTCGTCATTCGATGAGGGCGCCATGCACACCTTCTCGAGGTCCACCCGCCACATCCTGACGATGGCGCTATCGCTGGCGGCGCTGTCCACCGCGTCCGCGCAGACCGACATCATCCACGGCCGCGTCACCACCCCGCACGACTCCGCAGTCGCCGGCGCCCACGTGACCATCTCGGCAATTCCGGACGGTATCGTCCGACGCGCTCGCACCGACGACCAAGGGATGTTCACCACCAGCATCCCTGGACGACCGGCGAGCTACGCGGTCGAGATCACCGCACTCGGATTCGTCCCCCGCCGGTTCGAGCTCCACCGCTCCGGCGACTCCAACGACTTTCGTGCCGACACGCGCATGGAGCTGGCGTCGGCAACGCTGCCGCCAGTCCGCGCGCGCGCATCCCGACGCCGTCCACCGCGAGACGACGACGGTCGCGCAGGAAACCTGGAGCGGCCAGTCAACCTCAACGCCGTCGGCGCAGACCAGTACGGCGACATCGCCGCCATGGCGGCCTCGATGCTCGGCGCAAGCGCTGTCTCCGCAACAGACGATGCTCCAGCGGCCTTCTCCGTCCTCGGCCTCTCCGCCGGGCACAACGCCACCACGCTCGACGGACTCGGCTTCGGCATCACTGAGCTGCCTTCGAACGCCCCTGTGTCGATGTCGATGGCCACAAGTCCTTACGATGTTTCCCGCGGCGGCTTCAGCGGCGCCCAGGTCGTGCTTCGCGCGCGCCGAGGGACGAATTCCGTCACTCGGGTGGTGAGTGGCTCGGTGGAGAACGCGCGTCGCATGACTGGCGGACTCCTTTCCGGACCGCTCGTCTACGGACGCGCGTTCTACGCGATGTCGTATCAAGTCGGCCGCCGCTCGAGCGCGCTGCACACCCTGCTCGACGCGCCCGCCACCGATTCCATATCGACGTTACTCGGCATTCTTCGCGAGCTTTCCGTGCCCGCGGGCCCCGCGACGCCGATTCGCCGCACACACGGCGACAACGGGTCACTGTTCGGCAGCGTCGACATCACCGGCCCGACACCAACGATCGGGCACGCATTCAGCCTCACGTATGCCGGCAGCTGGAACCGCCAGA
>JBKJMP010000079.1:0-31413 GCA_046596395.1 Gemmatimonadaceae bacterium | reverse complement strand
ATGGACATCCTGGAGTTGACGCCGAGCGCACAGCTGTCGGCGAACGAGATTGCCGCGGCGAAGCTGGTGCGGTTCGATGATTACAACCCGCAGAGCCAGCCGAAGATGACGTGGCCGGCGGCGTTCGTCGTCGTGCGGTCGTATCTCGACCAACTGGTGCGGAACGGCGGGCTCGTGTCGGAGCGAACGTCAGCGATCGCCTCCGCTCTCGACATGGCGGAAATGAAGACTGGCGGTGCTCGTGCAACGGCGTTGAACGCACTCGCGCGGGAGGTGGACAGGGATGTCGCCGGTGCGAGGGACGGTGCTCGCGTGCGTACGATGGCCAGCGAAATCCGGCGTCTCGCGGCGGCGTCGCGGTAGGTCGGCGACTGATCCCATGAACGACAAGGGGCGCCCCGCATCAGGGCGCCCCTTGTCAGTCACGACGTCTTCTCGGCTTGGTACCTTGTAAACGGGTCCTCCTCACAATGATTGGTAACGTCTAACTCCAAGCGCTGCTGCGAGGGCTTCAATCGGCGACGGCGAGCACGCTCTATAAGGAACGCGGTTGTCCGGTTCGCGCACGTGGTGCCACAGGTCAGCATGACCGCCTCCCTCCAGACCGCATCCGAATCACATGGGGCCACGCCCCCAGCACCGCCGTCCGGGCAAAATGCTTGACGCGGGCCGTCGAGCGCGCATGTTTGGTCTGTGGCAACGAAGAACCCTACTGTGTCCGACTCGTCGTATTCCCAGTCGCCCATTTCGGATGTCCTGAGCAGGCTGAAAGCTGCGCTCGAAGGGCGGTACGAGGTGGAGCGTGAACTGGGCCGCGGCGGCATGGCGACCGTGTACCTCGCGAAGGACGTCAGGCACGGTCGCGAAGTCGCCATCAAGGTCCTGCATCCCGAGCTGACCGAGTCGCTCGGTGCGGAGCGGTTCGAGCGCGAGATCCGCCTCGCTGCCATGCTTCAGCATCCGCACATCCTCGGGCTGTACGACTCGGGTGTTGCGGGCAACCTGCTGTACTACGTGATGCCCTTCGTGAAGGGGGAATCGCTACGGGATCGCATCGATCGCGATGGCATGCTGCCGGTCGACGAGGCCGTGGCCTTCGCGCTCGAGGTGAACGACGCGTTGGGCTACGCGCACTCGAAGGGCGTCGTCCATCGTGACATCAAGCCCGAGAACGTCCTCATCTCCGAGGGACATGCGCTCGTCGCCGACTTCGGCATCGCGCGCGCGATGTCGAGCGAGGGCGGGAGCGCGAAGCTCACGCAGACTGGCATGTCGCTCGGCACGCCGTACTACATGGCGCCCGAGCAGGCGAGCGGCGAAGTGGTGGGTCCGACGGCTGACATCTACAGCCTCGGCTGCATGCTGTACGAGATGCTCGCTGGGGAGCCGCCGTTCACCGGTAAGAACGCCATGCAGATCATGGCGCGCCATGCCATGGAAACGGTGCCGAGCATCCAGATCGTTCGGAGCGCCGTTCCAGATGACGTCGAGGAGGCGATCTTCGCCGCGCTCGGCAAGTCACCGGCGGATCGGCCACAGAGCGCCGCCAAATTCGCGGAGATGCTCGGCCTCATGTCCGGCGTCACATCCACGATGCGTGCACGGACGGGACCCACCGGCGTGCGGCGCATCCCCACGGGACCGACGGGCCGCCGCGCCGTGCCATGGTGGAAGCATCTGCGGGTACTCACGGCCGGCATCATCGTGGCGGTCATCGTGGCGGTGGGCGGATGGAATTACGCGCACAAGCCTGCGGTCGTAACCAGCGCAGACGCGCACCGCATCGCCGTCCTCTACTTCGACGACCAGAGCCGCGACAGGAGCCTCGCCGCACTCGCGGACGGCCTCACCGAAGGCCTCATTCGCGATCTCTCGACGGCGCCGAGTCTCACGGTCATCTCACGCGCGGGCGCCGAGCGATTCCGCGGATCGGAGGCTGGCGTGGACAGCGTCGCGCGGGCATTGCGCGCGGGCTTCGTCGTACGCGGCGAAGTGGAGCCGGAAGGCAGCGACGTCCGCGTGACCTTGCGCCTCTATGATGGAAGCGGCGTCTCGCTCAAGCGCGAAAGCTTCACCAAGCCGGCAGCGAGCGTGCTCGCGATGAGCGACTCCCTCACCGCGCTCGCGTCCGACCTCATCAAGCAGCAGCTCCGTGAGGAGATCCGCACCAGCGAGCAGCGCGCGGCCACATCGAGCGCGGATGCATGGCTCCTGTTGCAGCGCGGTTCGCAGTCACGCAAACGTGGCGATGCGGCGGCCGCCAAGGGAGATTCCATCGAGCTCGAGCGCTCATTCGCCGCTGCCGATTCGCTCTTCGGCGCGGCGGAGCGAGTGGATGCACGGTGGTCCGAACCGGCAGCACAGCGCGCGTTCCTCGCGTACAGGCGCTCGCGTCTCGCAGGCGGCGACCCGGTGCAGATCCGCAAGTGGGTGGATGTCGGCATCGGGCACGCCGATCGCGCGCTTGCCCTGGACGCACGCAATGCGGACGCCCTCGAGACGCGCGGCAACCTCCGTTACTGGGCGTGGCTCCAAAATCTCGAGACCGATGCCAATCGTCGCCGCGCACAGCTCATGGGCGCGAAGGACGACCTCGAGAAGGCCACGACGCACGGCCGCAACCAGGCCGGCGCGTACGCGTCGCTCTCGCATCTCTACAACAATGTCGAGACGAGCACGAACGCCGACGTGAACATCGCCGCCCAGCGCGCCTACGAGGCCGACGAGTTCATGACGAACGCCGAGGATGTGCTGTACCGGCTATTCCTCTCGTCGTACGACCTGGCGCAATTCGACAAGGCGGGCCAGTGGTGCACCGCGTTTCACGCGCGCTTTCCCGCGTCGCCGCGCAGCGCACGGTGCCAGCTCCTCCTGCTCACGGCAAGGACCAGCAAGCCGGACGTCAATGTGGCGTGGCGCCTCGCCGATTCGGCAGTCGCCCTCACGCCCGCACCACGGCGCGAGGCCGAGCGCCTGAACGTGAATATGCTGGTGGCGGCGGTCATCGGGCTGGCCAGTCGCGAGCAGCCCGCGCTGGCCGACAGCGCCCGCAATGTGGCGAAACGATCCGAGGGCACTGCGACGATCGACCGCACTCGGCAGCTCGCGTTCATCGGGACCTTCGCCTACCTCACGCTGGGCGACAAGGACAATGCGTTCCGCATGCTGAAGGAGTACATCGCCGCGAATCCACAGCAGGCGGGCGGTCTGGGTGATGATCCGGGCTGGTGGTTCCGCGATCTCGCGACGGATCCGCGCTACGCGCAAATCGTCGGGACCGCCAAGCGGTAAACATCCGCATCCGTTTACCGAATGGGGTGTGGACGACCCTTGCCGACTGGGCCAGAGTGACTGACATTCGCACCAGTGTGACGGTTACGTACCGTAACGTGACGTCGCATCGTGGTCGGAAAAACCAATCAGTCAGTGGGGGATTTCACAATGCGACGAAGCAATGTGGGCTGGGCGGCGTGTCTCGCCGGCGTGCTTTTTCTCGGTGCATGCGGCGACCTCAAGCGCGACCAGAACCTCCTTACTGCCCCGTCTGTCTCGACATTGGCGCGCCCAGCTTCAGCTGCGTCGCCAGCAGCCGGCACCTGTGCGACCGTGAGCGAGATCAACGCGCTCGTGCTCGCGGTGTTCGGCTCGGGATCGCCGAACGCGAACTCGGCACTGGGCAAGGTCAAGAACATCAGCCAGCACGTGTCGAAGGGGAGAATCTCGACCGCGCAGGAGCACGCATTCAATCTCGTCGAGTTCGTGCTGGACAAGGCGCAGGATGCGCAGCATCCGCTGCCCGGCTCGAAGGCGGATCTCGTCGCGCTCGTGAACACGCTCTTCTGCTACACCGGTCTCTCACTCACGATCGCTGATCCTGCGAACGCGTGGCTCGTGTATCCGAGCGACCAGCCGCAGACGCTCATCAGCAGCGACGGTGGCGCCGGAACCCAGTTGCCGGCCAACCCGGTCTCCGAGCCCACGCTCATCACCGCCGATCCAATCCCGGACAACTTCCCACCCGGCACCGGGCCGCTCGACACGCGCCTCGACCAGTATCCCGGCTACTACCAGTTCACCTCGCAGTCAGTCAATAACGCGCCGCTTGCGAAGCCCGTCGTCGTCGCGGTCTGTCCGACGGGAAATATTCCGGCCGCTGTCGCCGATCGGCTGCGCCTGGGCCATCAGGCCTCGTTCGGATTCGAGATCACTCCGCCCGCCGACGCGAGCTTCCTCACCTGCCCCACCTCGAGCGCCAGCGCGTCGCGCGTGCCTGAATGGATGCGCGCGCTCGCGAGCCTCGTCGTACCGAAGACGCTTCATGCATCCAGCCTCGCCATCCGCGGCATCGGCGGCACAGCCGGCGAGTTCAGCCCGTTCGCATCCGTCGATCCCGAGCTCAGCCTCCGCGGTGGCCTCGGCGGCACGGCGGGCGAGTTCCTCAAGACGCCGACAATCGACATCACGGCGCCGTCGTCGACGCGCGCCCCACTGCCTGCGTCGAGCAGGATGCTCGCCGCCGTCACGTGCCCGGTGGTCGAGGGGGCGGTCGGCTCTCCGCTCGCACCCGAGTGCCGCCCGGGCGTCGTGCTGGTCACGTACAACGGCACGGTCATGCGCGACGTGCCCGTTGGCTGGACGATCGGACTTGGCGGCGGATCTGCTGCGCCGGAGACCGGGGCCGCGTGCGGTCCCTTCGGTCCCACCGCATCCACCACCACGAACACCGGCGGTAAGGCGGGCATCTGCTGGAACCTCGGCCCGGCCCTCGGCACGAACACTGTCGCTGCGACGCCGGGTGTCGGCGGTGACGCGCCGGCGGGGGTGACGTTCGCGCCGTCGAGTATGGCGTTCAGTGCGACGGCGGTCGTCGTTGCGCCAACCGCCAGTGCCACAGGTGAGACGGTGACCTATGACGCGGCCGCACATCCGGGCGGGGGAACGTGCTCGCACGGGCTAACGCCCGTCCTCTCCTACGACACCGGCAACGGCAGCGCGCCAGTGAATGCGGGCAGCTACACCCTTACCGTGACGTGCGGTGGCGGCGTCGGCTACTCGGTTCAGCAGGCAACGGCGGCAATCACGATCAGCAAGGCGCCGACCGTGCTCACGCTGAGCTGTCCCGCATCCGTTCCATATACGGGCACGCCGCGCACACCATGTTCGGCGACCCTGACGCTCCCCGGGCTCGGTACCATCCCGTTCACGCCGAGTTACAGGAACAACGTGAACGTGGGCACGGCGAGGGCGCACGCGTTCTACCCGGCTGGAACCAACAACCTCGCATCGAACGAGCTCGCGGTGTTCTTCCAGATCATACAGTAGAGGAGGGGCTGGGCCTGTCCTGCAACCGCGGTCAGGGCGCTCGGTTTCGAGTCAGGCAGGAGTCCGCCGCTCAGCTCGCGTCCGGTCGCAGTCCGGGCGGGCGCGGGGGCTGATCGGGGCGCCACCACGTATCGGGAGCGGCGGGCTCCGGTTGGTTTGCAGACGTGTTGTTGGCGCATATCTGCGCGAAGATGAAGTTCTCGGACGCCACGGGCGGACCGGCAATGCGACGCAGCATGGCGAGCTGTCCGGCGTGCGTCATCGCGTCGGCGAGCGGACCCTGGAGGAACTGCTCGTCGCTGATGCGGGTCTCGAGCGAAGGATTGGCGAAGTCGGAGCTCAGTGCTTCCAGCGTTTCATGGAAGCGCTGGATCTCGGCGTCGAATGTGGGCATGGATGCCGGGACGAACGTCCCGCCGTGCAGCATGGTGCGTGCGTAGCCGATCACGCCGGTCATGTGCCACACGAGCTCGTGAGGACTGCGGACGTTGGTGCCGGCCCGGAATGCGGCGAATTCGCAGGTCGCGCCACGCAGCGCCTTCTGCGTGCGGTACGCCAGGGCGGCGAGGAAGTGCTGGAGGAGACGCCGGGATTCGCTCATCGAATCAGAGGGATAACCGCGGCATGAGTTCAGGGCAAGAGAGCGTTGCCCGCAGTCATCCGGCCGATCTGGTCATTCCGTCGATGTTCGCGCTGCGAATGCCGTCGAGGATACTGACGGTCTGTTTGCGCGTACGGCACCGGTAGCCGCCGGGGCGGAAAAGCGCTCGCGTACCATGCGATCGCGATAGCGGAAGATTCCTTCGACCTGCCTGCGAACGATCGGCGCGACGGCTGCGGCAAGCACACCGAAGTGCAGCGAGTACTCGACGTCATCCTCCATGACCGTCCCGCCTGGAACCGAGAGGAAGCGGTGCGTATGCACCCACGTGCGATAGGGACCGCGAAGCTGCTCGTCCACGAACGAGTAGGGCGGATCCCACCGCGTGATCAGCGTGCGCCACCGCATGGGAATGCCCCAGAGACCGATCGTGTAGTCGATCAGCGTTCCCTGTCCCATCTCGATCGGCAGCGGCGTGCGGATACGGAAGCTCAACTCCGGCGGCGTGATCACGCCGAGATTCGCCGCGTCCGCGAAGAACGCGAACACCTCGTCTCGGCCGACGGGAACCTCGATGCGGCTCGTGAGCTTCCCGACGACCGGAGCCATGTGACTAGTGGCCCGCCGCGGAGTGCGCGGCCTTCGGGAGGACGACTGCGTCGATGACGTGGATGACGCCATTTGATGCCTGGACGTCGGCAATGACCACCTGCGCGCCGTTCACGTAGACCTTGCCGCCATTGACGGTGATGTCGAGCGCCTGGCCGTTGACTGTCTTCGGCTTCGCGCCGCCACCCTTGATGACGGCAGCCGCACCGACCTTCCCGGCGAGCACGTGGTACGTGAGGATCGACGCGAGCTTGTCCTTGTCGGCCAGCAGCGCCTCGACCGTGCCGGCGGGCAGCTTCGCGAACGCCGCGTCGGTTGGCGCGAACACCGTGAACGGCCCGGGGCCGGACAGCGTCTCCGCGAGGCCAGCTGCCTTCACTGCGGCGACGAGCGTGGTGAAGCTGCCATTCTCCACCGCGACCTCGACGATGTTCTTCATCGGCTTCATTGCGGACTGCGCGCCGGCCAGCGCCGGCAGGGTGTAGAGCGCCGCAATGGCGGTCGCGATCCTCAGTGTCTTGGACATCGGTGTCTCCGTGTGGACGTCAATGCGATCTGTCGATGGCTTGTCCATCGCTTGTCCAAGTAATGTGGGGAAAAGGCCGCCTTCTGTCAAGCCTTTGTCCAACTACCAGTTTGACAACTGGTGGACACCATGCACATTTCACCAATGACACCATCACATGCCGACGGGCTCGACAACCACCCCATTGCAATTGTTTCACAGCGTACCGGGCTGACCCAGGATGTGTTGCGGGTGTGGGAGAGGCGGTACGGAGCAGTCAATCCTGCCCGCGGTCCCGGGGGCCAGCGGGTCTACACGTCGGCCGACATCGAGCGTCTTCGTCTCCTGCAGGCGGCCACCCGCGCCGGGCGCAGCATCGGCCAGGTCGCGCAACTGTGCATCGCAACGCTTTCCCAACTCTTGGAGGAGGATTCGGCCGCCCATGAACTGCGCGCGCCGGCGCCGGCCGGCGCGCTGGACGTGGGGCTGCTCATCGCCACCGGACTGGCGTTCACGAAGGCGCACGAGCCCGCGCTGCTCAACGACCACCTGCGGCGCGCGGTGGTCAGCGTGGGGATTGCGGCGTTTCTCGAGGATGTTGCGGTGCCGTTGCTGCGGCGGGTTGGCGAAGAGTGGCACGCGGGGCGGCTGTCGATCGCGCAGGAGCATCTCGCGTCGTCCGTGCTGCACGACATCATCGTTTCGGTGATGCGCAGCTTCGCGCCGCGGGACGATGCGCCGAGGGTGCTCGTGGCGACGCCGGCGGGAGAGCGCCATGCGATCGGTGCGGCGCTCGTGGGCGCGTCTGCGGCGGTGCATGGGTGGCACGTGGTCTACCTCGGTGCCGACCTGCCGGCGAGCGACATCGCCGCCGCGGCCGCTGCGACGGACGTGGACGTCGTCGCACTGAGCATCCTCTACGTGGATGACATGGATCGCGTGCTGGGTGAGGTCCGCGACGTTCGTGCGCTCGTACCGGCGACTGTGGCGGTGCTCGCCGGTGGATCCGGTGCATCGCGGCTCGCGACGGAGCTGACATCGAGCGGAGTGACGGTGGGTGCGAGCATCGCCGACCTGGGCGAGGAATTACGCCGGCGCGATCGACGCGGCAGGTGACGCCCTCAGGCCGGCGCGCGGCCGCATTGCTCGCGGTGAGTGCGACGGCGGCCGCGCTGTTCGCGCTGCTGGCGAGTCCGCCGTCGCCGTCATCGCTCCGACCAGCGCCCGAGTAGCGCCCGCTCGTCCTCGGTCATGTGCGTCTTGTTCGCCGGTGGCATCGTCCTCGTGACAACGGCTCGCTCCCGAATGCGCTGCGCCAGTGCAATGATCTGCTCAGGGGTATCAAAGTTCACTCCTGCCGGCGCCACGCCGAACGACACGTCGCTCGGCGTCAACGAATGGCAGGCCGCGCACCGACGATCGATGATGCGGCGCACGTCGGCGAATGCTACTGGACCCGTAGCAACAGCGGCTGGTGGCACCGCCTGGCCCGCATCGAGCAACAGCTTCGACCCGAGCGCGCTGGCGACAACGGTCATCGCGAGCCTGCCCTTCCACGAGGGCGTCGTGTTCCGCGTGTTCAACACGTGCCGCACGAGCGCCCCCGCGGCAATCAGCACCAGCAGCACCGCCCAGTTCCACCGCCCGCCATAGGCCGCGGAAAAATGGCTGCTCACCATCAACACGATCACGGGGAACGAGAAATAGTTGTTGTGAATCGACACCCGCTTTGCGCGGGCCGACACCGCGGAGCTCGCGCCACTCCCCTCCGCGATCGACGCGACGAGCTCCCGCTGCGACGGCACGATCGTGAAGAACACGTTCGCCGCCATGATCGTGCCGAGTATCGCTCCGACGTGCAGGAAGGCCGCTCGTCCACTGAGGAGTTGCGTCAGCGCAATCGCGATGGCGATCAGTCCGGCGACCCACACCACCAGCGCCGCGACCGGCGACCTCGGCGCCACGAACCGCTGCATCGATTCGTACAGCGCCCATCCCCCGACGATCGCACCCACGCTCACCATCACCGCCTCACGGTGCGTGAGCGCGGCGACCGAGGCATCGCCGAGTGCAGCGCGGGCGCCGGCGTAGTAGACCACCACCAGCAGCGCGGCGCCGCTCAACCACGTGGTATACGCCTGCCACTTGAACCAGTGCAGCGGCGACGGGAGTCCGCGTCCGCCGAGGAGGTTCTTGTCCACGAAGTAAAAGGCGCCGCTGTGGAGGAGCCAAATCTGCCCTAGCGACGCGTCTCCCTTCGGTCCGTCGGACGGCCGGAGGTTGCGATCCAGCCAGTTGAACAGCAGGGAGTTGCCCACCCACATGATGCCGGCGATGACGTGGACCCATCGCGCGACGAGGTCGAGCAGCTCCACGACGGTGCCGCTCACGGCACCATCGGCCGCTGCTCCCCCTTCGGGTTCTTCACGTGCACGTCGAACCACGCGAGCCACCGCGCCCAGAGGTCGAGATCCGTCTGGTAGCTGGCGTTGCTGTGGTCCTCATACGGATACAGGTACAGCGCCGCCGGCTTGCCGAGCCCCTGGAGCGCGTGGTACATGCGCGTGGAGCTGATGGGCGCGGTGCCGACGTTCTGGTCGTTCATGCCGTGATACATCAGCAGCGCGCCCGCGATCTTGTCGGCGCGGAAGAACGGCGACATGTCGAGATAGGTGTCCTGCGCGGTGAAGAAGTCGCGCCGTTCACTCTGGAATCCGAACGGCGTGAGCGAGCGGTTGTACATGCCGTCGCCGGCGATGCCCGCCTTGAAGTTCGGCATGAGCGTCATGGCGTTCACGGTGCTGAACGCGCCGTAGCTGTGGCCGCCGATGCCCATCTTGTTCCGGTCCACGAAGCCCGCGTCCACGATCGCGTCGAGCACGGCGTCGAGGTTCTCCTTCAGGTCGCGCGTGTAGTTGTCGTTCATGCGTCCCGAGTCGCCGAAGATCGGGATGTCGGGCTCGATGAGCGCGTATCCCTGCGTGACCCAGAGCTTCGTGGACGACGCCGGCCGCGCGGGCGCGAGGTCGGGGAACCGGTTGACGTTGGTGGCGAACTTCGACCGATCGTAATCCACCTGTGACGTGAACTCGCGCGGGTAGAACCAGATGATTCCCGGGAGGCGGGTGCCCGGCGTCCAGTCGCGCGGAAGCGTAACGTCGGTGTAGAAGCGCCATCCGTCGCGGGGGCGCGTGACGGTGATGCGCTTGCGAATGGCGCCGGTCACTTCTGGCGCGACGTCGGCATTGCGGGTGAGCTGCACCGACTTGCCGGCTTTCACGTCGCGGAGGTGCGCGTCGGCGATCGTCGTCGGCGATTCGCGCGTGTAGACATACACCGAGTAGTCGTCGTCGAGCGGCGCGACGATCTCCTCGTAGGCGTCGGCCGGGCTCTCGAACACGCGCGAGCGCTGCGCGGTTTCGACGTCGAGCCGATCGACCCACGGGCGCGGCGCCTGCGTCTCCCACCGCGCGCCTGGTGTATGCGTGCCGGACACGAACACAGACCGGCTGTCGCTGCCGACGATGACCGCGGTGCCGCGCGACGTTTGCCGCGTAGCGAGTGCGCCGCCGGTAGACGACGTATCACTCCCGGCGCCGGCTCCGCCACGGCCGCCACCGCCACCGAATCCGCCGCCGCCAGCGGCGATCGTCACGCCGCGGCCGAGCGGGTAGCGTCGTGCGGGCTCGCTGGTGCGAACGGCGTAGACGACGCCGCTGTCGGTCACGAACAGGGTGCGCGGGTCCGTTCCGGCGACGACCGCCGTGAGACGTCCGCTCCCTTGGTAGACGAGCGCGGTGTCGCCCGGGCCATAGGGCGGCAGCCAGCTCATGTAGCGCACCGCGGTCGCCTGCGGGCGTGCCACCGGCGCGCCGCGGCCCCGCCGACCAGTGTCCGGCGGGAACACGGACTTGAGGTAGACCAGCCCGGGACCGGCGGGATTCCACTGAAGATTGCGACGTCCGGTATCGGGCGCTGCAGCGGCACCGGGCCCACCCGCATCGCCGTCACCGAAGCCGCGTCCGGATTCCCGAAGCGCCGTATGCGCCAGCGTCGCGACGAGCTGGCCCTTCTCGTCCCACAATTCAGTCACCGTGCCGAAGCTCGAAACGGGCACCACATACGAGAACGGCTCCGTCACGCGCGTGACGCGCACGTACTTCCCGTCCGGCGATGCGTCGATCGAACGGATCATGGCGGGCGCGCCGATCTTCGTCACGCGTCGCGACTTGATGTCGATGTGCACGAGCTGTCCCGTCGTGTAGTACTTGAGTCGCGCCTTGTCGTATGGCGTCTCGAGCAGCGCGGGATGAATGACCTGCGGCAGCGCGCGCGATTCGGTCAGGCGCACCTGCGGGCCCGATGCGATTCCACCGTTGCCGAAGACGGGCATGGGGCCGCGGTCGTCCGGCACCTGCACCGCAAAGACACCGGAGCCGTCCTCCGTCCACTCGGCGCCCGTGACGAACGTCGCGAGCAGCGCGTTCCGCGCGATCTGCGTGGTCCGGCCGCTCGACACCTCGGCGAGGTGCAGGTGCGAGGCATCGTCGTCACTGCCGACGTACGCGATATAGCGCCCATCGGGCGACCAGGTTGGCGACGAGATCGTGGTGCCATTGCGCGGCTCGAGGGTGCGCGTCGTGCCCGTGCGCGGATCCACGAGGGTAATCGCGCGCCGGTTGCTCGTGGTCAGCGTGCGTGCGCGGTTGGCGCGGGTCTCGATCTGCACGCCGCCGAGGTTGATGTGATCCTTGCCGTAGTCGGCGATGTCGCCGCGCTCAGGGCCAGTCGTGCGGACGAACCACTTGCGATCCGGGCTCGGCATCGAGAAGGAAATGTCCGTGCGGGGCGCCATGATGATCCGCTCTACAACGGCGGGGGGCTTGACGTAGGACTCCTCGCGCAGGATCTGCTGCGGATTCCACGTTTGGCCGTTCTGGGCGGCGAGTGGAAATGCAACGAAGGAGGCGGCGACGAACAGCGAGTTTCGCAAGGAGATCATTCAGGGCTCCGGATGGGAACGGGCAGGTGACGATTATACGCCCTGGGCACGAGGGACGCTGGGAAGGCGAGTGCCACGGGACGCGTGCGGAGTGCGGCGGACGGGTGGCGGTACGCGGAACGCGCTACGGGACGCGTGCGGCGTGCGGCGGACGGTTGCGGGCGCGTGACGCGAGCCCCGTAGGTAGTCCTCTCGTCCTCTCGTCCTCTCGTCCTCTCGTCCTCTCGTCCTCCCGTCCTCTCGTCCTCTCGTCCCGCCCGCTTTGCGCTCTCGTTCACAATCCGCTAGCGTCGCACATGCTTTCATCGCTCTTCGAGGCTCCGGACTGGGGCAAGCTGTTTGCGCTCGACACGCCGCTCCTCGAGATCTTCCTTCGCGGCTCGCTCATCTACCTCGGCATCTTCCTGCTGCTGCGGGTGGTGCTGCGCCGCGAAGGCGGAACGATCAGTACGACGGACCTGCTCGTGGTGGTCCTGATCGCGGATGCGGCGCAGAACGGCATGACCGGCGACTACACCTCGGTTCCCGATGGACTGTTGCTGGTCGTCACGATTCTCTTCTGGAGCTACGCGCTCGAGTGGCTCGCGTACCGGATTCCGTGGATGGACCATCTGGTCCATCCACCTGCCCTTCCGCTCATCACGGAAGGCAAGCTCGACCGGCGAAACCTGCGAAAGGAGTTGATCACGATCGAGGAATTGATGAGCAGCCTCCGCGAGAACGGGGTGGACAGCGTGGAGGAGGTAAGGAGCGCGCGGATGGAAGGCGACGGGCAGATCAGCGTCGTGGCCTACAAGTCGGCGCCCACCGAGTCCGCACCGCGGAAGAAGGGGATCTAGGTTGATGCGCCGCTGGGGGTTCGCGATCGCGATCGTCGCCGTGGCTGCGGCCGCGGTGGCCGCATGGCTGTTTCCGCGCGCGCTGCCGATCATCGCGCTCGAGCAGCGCATCACGCGCGACGCGGCGCTCGCGCGCGCGGATTCGTTCTTCCGCGCACACGAGATGGACGTCTCGAACGCGCGACGCGCCGTGCGCTTCCACGGCGCGGATTCGCTGCGCACGTTCGTGGAGCTCGCGGGAGGCGGTCATGACTCGCTGAACGCGCTGGTGAAGGGGCGCGACATCGCACCCTTCGTCTGGTCGGTCCGCGCGTTCACGCCGCGCGAGCCGCGCGAGGCGCGCGTGGACTTCGCGCCGGACGGCCGCGTCATCGGCTTCGAGCGCCGGCTCGCGGAGGCCGATCGCCGGCCAGATGTCGGCGCCGACTCAGCCCGCCGCCTAGCGGAGTCTGTGGTCATCCATTGGACGAACGACGACCTCGCGCGGTGGAGGTTCGTGTCCTCCTCCTACGAGACGCGCAAGAGGAGCGGGCGCGTTGACCGGAGCTACGTGTTCGAGCGCGTGGACCGGCGGATCGGCGGCGCACCGCTCCGAGCGGACGTCGGCATCGCGGGCGACGTGCCCGTGCGCGTGCGGACGTTCGTCGAGATCCCGGAATCCTTCCAGCGCCGGTACGCCGAGATGCGCTCGGCCAACGAGCTGCTCGCGCTGATTGCGGGGCTCGGGATCCTCGCGGTGGCGGGGGCGGGGCTGGTGTTCGTCAATCGCGCGGCGCGCGCCGGCGACGTTCGGTGGCGAGAACCGATGGTCGTCGGCACGGTAATCGGCGTGCTGACGCTCGCCGCGAGCCTGAATGAGATTCCCGCGAGCTGGTTCGGGTACGACACGGCGACGTCACCGAGGTCGTTCCAGACCGTCATGATATTCGGCGCGCTGCTGAACGGCGCGCTCATCGGCCTGCTCGCGGCGATGACGCTCGCCACGGCGGAGGTGGCGACACGCCGCGCGTTCCCCCGTCACCTCGACTGGTGGAAGCTTTGGACGTATCGCGGCACGCGCGAGGTGGCGGCGCGCGTGGCGGGAGGATACGCAGCCGCGGCCGTGGCGTTCGCGTACGTGGCGGTGTTTTACCTGGCGACACGCTCGTTGCTCGGCTGGTGGGTGCCGAGCGAGATGCTCGACGACCCGAACCAGATTGCGTCGCCGATGCCGTGGATCTCCGGCGTCGCCATGTCGCTCAACGCCGGCGTGTGGGAGGAGGCGCTCTTCCGCGCGCTGCCGCTTTCGCTGCTGTCGCTCTGGGTGGGGCAGCGGTCGAGCCGTCGCGCATGGATGCTCGCCGGCGTGATCGCCACGGCCCTGCTCTTCGGCTTCGCTCACTCCGACTACGAGTCGTGGCCGCCGTACTCGCGCGGATTCGAGATCTTCCTCGACGCCGTCTTCTGGGCCGTGCTCTTCCTGCGCTTCGGCCTCCTCGTGACCGTCGTGGCGCACTACGCCTACAACCTGGTGCTGTTCGGCCTCTTCGCCGCGAGCGGCAGCGCGCCCGAGTACCGCATTTCGGCCGCGATGCTGCTCGTCGCGCTGCTTGCGCCGGCCATCGCCGTGGCGTGGCGGTGGAGACAGCAGCGTGGTCTCACGACCGCGCCTGACGACGCACGATTCGGCGCGTGGCAATTCGGGGAGGACGCGCCGGACACCGCGACCGCCGCGCCGCGCATGACCAACGTGCTCTCGGCGCATGCGCGCCGCGTGGCAATCATGGCAGGTGTCGCCGGCCTCGTCGTCGCCGTTGCGCGACCCGACAGGCCCACGCTCGGCCCGCCGTACACCGCGTCCCGGTCGCAGGTGCTGAGCATTGCCGACTCGATGCTGCGCGCGCACGGCGGCGATCCCGCAGGGTGGAAGCGGCTCAGCACGACCGCGAGCGACACGCTCGACTCCTGGCCACGCTTCCTCAAGGACGCCGGTCTCGTCGCGCGCGCGCAGGAGTTCACGCCCTTCCATCCGCCCGCGTGGTGGACCGTGCGCTACGTGCACACGGTGGGATCGGCGGCCGAGCGTACCGAGGAGTGGCGTGTGCGCGTGCGTCCGGACGGCACGCCGCTCGATGCGCGGCACATCATTCCGGATTCGGCGCGGCGGGACACGGCGTCGGCCGACGAGGTTCGCCGCATTGCGAAGGCTGCGCTGGCGGGCGCGCTCGTGGACACAACCACGCTTCGCGAGGCTGACTACAAGGAAACGGCGCGGCCGCAGCGCCGCGACGTGCTCGTGACGTATGTGGATACGGCGGTGAAGCTTCCTTCGGGCGCAGCCGCACGCGCGTGGGTTGGCGTGGCGGGGAATGAGCCGCTCGTCACGCGGCGTGGAGTGGAGTTGCCCGAGTCTTTCTTGCGGCAGGATCGAGAGCGGCAGACGAATCGCTCGATCATCATGGGGCTCGTCGTGCTGGTGCTGCTCGGTGCGATCGGAACGGGGGTGCTGCTCCTCACGAGGCGACGCTCGCCGATCGTGGACGACGGCGTGCTCGACCGCCGCTCGACCTTCGTGCTCGTTGGCGCGCTGATCGTCGTCGGCATCATCGAGCAGCTCAACGGGCTACCGAGCTCGCTGTTCGGCTACGACACGACACAACCATGGGCGCGGTATCTCGGCACGACGGCGCTCGGCTTCGTGGGCTCGATCATCCCACCCTTCTTCGCGCTCGGGCTCTGGTTGCTGCTCACCGCGTTGCGTCGGCGCGTCGGGATTCCGATGCGCAACGCGAGGAACGAGATGCTGCTTGCGGGACTTGGACTCGGCGCCGGTATCTACGCGCTCCTGCGCGTCGAGGCGTTGCTGCCGAAGACTGGACTGCCACCGCGACCGACGACGATTCTGGACGAGGCGGTTCCGTTCCTCTCGAGCGCGCTCGGCATTCCGATGGAAACGCTGGTGCTCGTCGCAGTGACCGGCATTCCGATCCTCGTGCTTGCGGGCATCACGACGCGATGGACGGTGCGCGTCGCCATTCTTGCGGCCGGCACCATGCTCGTGACCGGGGCGACGTACGCCGTTGCCCTCGCTGGCGACGTCTCGCTCGTTCGCGTGGTGGCCGGAGTTGCCGTGCTCGGCGCCGTGGTGCTCGCGGTCCGGGCATGGGGGGCAGTCGCTGGGTGGTCCTGGATCGTGGCCGCCCTGGTCTTCAACGCGCTCGGCGAACTCCGTCTTGCGGTGCATGCCGAGAGCGCGCCCGAGCAATGGTCGGGCGCGCTGGGGGTGGTCGTCGCGCTGGCGCTGGTGCTATGGATTCGCGCGACTACGGCCGAATCTCCCCCGCCTGGATCCGCTTCGCCGTCCGCTCCACTTCACTGAGGACGCGAAGGAGGTTGCCGCTCCAGACCTTTTCGATCTGCTCCTCGGTGTAGCCGCGGCGGACGAGCTCCTTCGTGACGTTGATCGTCTCGAGAGCGCAGTTCCAGCCATCCACGCCGCCGCCGCCGTCGAAGTCCGAGCTGATCCCCGCGTGGTCGATGCCGATGAGTTTCACGACGTGGTCGATGTGGTCCGCGAAGTCCTTCACCGTGGCGCCCGGCAGCGCCGGATTGCGCGCGGCGATCGCCCGTAGCCGCTCCTCGTAGTGCGCGCGACGTTCGGGTGCGAGACGCGCGACCTGCGAATCGATTGCCGACATCACCGGCGCGGCGCCGCCACGACCACCCGTGGCGCTACAGGATGGGCCGGGCGTGCCAGCCGTGGGCCCGCGCGGCCCAGCGCCCGCGCCGCGGCCTGCGCCGCCGCCACGTCCGGTCGCCGGCGCGATCCCGAACTCCTGGTTCAGCGCCGCTATCGCCTGCGTCCGCGCTGCGGTGCCCGCGGGATCACACTTCACGTAGGCGCGGAACGCGACCAACTGCACCACGCCTCCATTCCTCTGGAGCGCGCGGAGGGACTCATCGTCGAGATTGCGCGAGTGGTTGCACATCGCGCGCGCGCCCGAGTGCGATGCCATGACCGGCGCCTTCGACAGCTCGATTGACTGTAGCATTGACTGCTTGGACGGATGCGACACGTCGATCATGATGCCCCACCGGTTCATCTCGGCAACGACCTGCCGGCCGAGTGGCGAGAGGCCGTTCCACATCCACTCGTTGTTCGCCTCGCCGGTGTTCGAGTCCGACAGTTGGCTGTGCCCGTTGTGCGAGAGCGACATGTACCGCGCGCCGCGGTTGTAGAACTCGCGGACGCGGGAGATGTCGGTGCCGATGCCGTAGCCATTCTCGACACCCATGAAGGCGACCTTCTTGCCGCTCGCGTAGATGCGGCGCGCGTCGTCGGCCGTGTAGGCGATGGCGATGCGATCCGGCGCGAGCTGTTCAGCCAAGCGATGGATCGCGTTGAACTTCGCCGTGTCGGTCGCGTAGGCGCGCGCATAGCCGGCAGAGTCGAGCGGGCCCTGCCCCACGTAGACCGAGAAGAAGACGGCATCCAGCCCGCCCTCTTCCATCTTGGTGAGGTCCACCTGGTTGGTGATCCGCTGCGTGTAGTTCAGCTGGCCCGGCATGAAGCTGCCCGGATCGAAGTCCACGTGCGTGTCGAGCGTCATCACACGATCGTGGATCGCCTTCGCCCGCGCGGTGATCGCTTCCTCGCTCGTGGACGATGAAGTGCCGCCGGTCGCGCAGCCAGAGAGGAGCGCGATGGCGGGAATGAGTGCGCGTATGCGGCTAGACATGGTGGCACCAATGTACGTGCACGCCCGCACGAGGGGAGCGGTAACGATGGTTTTTCCCTAGGTTTCCAAGCATGCCCTCCATTTCGCTGCGCGTCGCCCTGCTGCTCGCCTCCCCCTCCCTCGTGTTCGCACAGGACACTTCGCGCACGCGCCTGCCGACGGTGCAGGTGACCGCGACGCGCGAAGGTCCCCGCGCGCCGATCGACCTGCCGTACGCCGTGACGCTCACGCGCCCCGACTCCCTCGCTGCAGTGCGCCGAGCGGGCATCGACGAACTGCTATTTGGCGTGCCGGGCGTGTCGCTCGCGAACAGGCAGAATCCCGCGCAGGATCCACGCGTGAGTATCCGCGGGTTCGGCGCGCGCTCGGCCTTCGGCGTACGTGGAGTGCGCGTGCTCCAGGATGGCGTGCCCGTCACGCTCGCGGATGGGCAGACGCCGGTGGACGTGATCAACGTCGAGGGTGCCGAGCGGGTGGAGGTGGTGCGCGGTAGCGCGTCGTCGCTGTATGGGAACGCGGCCGGCGGCGTGATCGACATCCGCTCGGCGCGGCCCTCGGCGCGTTTCACGCCGTTCGCGCGCGTGGTCGTCGCCGCGCATGCGCCGGTGCTCACGGCCGCGGGTGCGAGTGGCTCGTGGGACGACGTGGGGCTGACGTCGTCGATCGTCCGGAGTGCGGGGCGCGGCTATCGGATGTACTCCCACCAGCAGAGCACCAAGGGCGCGGTTCGTGTGCAGCTCGCGCCGGTAACGATGGCGGCGCGGATTTCCGACGTCTCGCGCAGCGAGAATCCCGGCGCGCTCACGCGCGCGCAGTTCGACGCGGATCCCCGCCAGGCCGATGCACAGTCGGTCCTCAAGGGTGCGGGGAAGATCGTGCGGCAAGGCGATCTCTCGCTGGTGGCGTCGCGTGCGCTCGGCAGTGAGGGAAACATCGAGGGAAGCGTGTATGGCAGCGCACGCAACTTCGAGAACCCGCTCGCATTCGCCATCATCGACGTCCGCCGCTCGAGTGGCGGTGCCTCGCTGCGCATGAATGGCCGGATGTCACTCGCGTCGCGCGACGTGCGCGTGGCGGCGGGCGCCGATGCGCAGTGGCAGAACGACGACCGGCAGGAGTGGGCCAACTGCATCAACGCCGTGTGTCCCGGTGGCGCCACGGTGCGCGGCGCGCTGCGAAAGGACCAGCGCGAGCTCGTTGGCGGGTACGGCCCCTATCTGCGCGGCGAGATCGCCGTCACCCCATCGCTGCTCGCGTCGGCAGGCATTCGTGGCGACGCGATTCAGTTCCGCGTGCGCGACCGGCTCGTGTCGGCAACGAACCTCGACGACTCGGGCGATCGCACGCTGCACGCGGTGAGCCCGTCGGTCGGACTGCTCTGGCGCGCGTCCGCGCTCGCGTCGGTATACGGGAGTGTGTCGTCCAGCTTCGAGACGCCCACCACCACGGAGCTCGGCAACAAGCCCGACGGCTCCGCGGGCATCAATCCCGAGCTCGATCCGCAGCGCACCGTGACATTCGAAATCGGCTCGAAAGGAGTGTTGTCGGGGACGCCACTGAGCTGGGATCTCGCCGTGTTCGATGCGCGCGCGATCGACGAGCTCGTGCCCTTCGACATCCCGAACGGCGCCGGGCGCCGCTACTTCCGCAATGCGGGACGCACGCTCCGTCGCGGTGCTGAAGCGGGGATGGACATGCACACGGGTCCCGTCTCGGTGCGGGCCGCGTACACCTTCTCGCGATTTCGCTACGAGGAGTACGTCGTGGGAACGACGTCGTTCGCCGGCAAGCGCATCCCCGGCGTGCCGAAGCACGCCTTCGCGACCACGGCCGCACTGCGCGTCGGCGGCATGACGCTCTCGGCGACGGGCGACCTTGCGGGAACTGTGGACGTAGACGACGCGAATACCGCACAGGCGCCTGGCCGAGCGGTGTTCGGTGCTGCGGTGGGTGGTGATGTGCGGGTTGGTGGGGCGCGGCTCGCACCGCTGCTTGCGCTCCAGAACATCGGCGGTGTGCGCTACGTGGGCAGCGTGAGCGTGAATGCCACTGGGGGCAGGTTCTACGAGCCGGCGCCGGGGCGCACCCTGCTCCTCCGCTTCGCCATCACCCGCGACGACCGGTAGCATCGTGTCCGAACCCGCGATGGGAGGGTCAGCAGGGCAGATGCCCATCCCCTCGTTGCGGCGACGTGTCGGCCTGCTGGCCGCCGCCGTCCTCGCGTTTGCGGGGTGCCGTAGCGCGGTCATGCTCCCTCCGGCCGACGCGATCGTGGAGGGGCGCACTGCCATCCCCGCGGGTACGGACACCGTTGCCGACGGCAGCACGGTGCGTGTGGCGCGCGCGACGTGGCCCGTACGGTCGCCGGTCGCGGCGGCACCGCAGGACTTCTGGTCGGACATCGCCACGCTCGACATGCCGGCGGCGCAGCTGTCCGCGCGCTCGCTCGATGAGCGCACGTTCGTCGCGGCGCTTCGCACGCTGATGACAGCCGATCCCGAGGGGGCTGCCATCGCGTTTCGCGCGCTCGCCCTCAACGCGAAGGACTTTACCGTTCGGGCGCGGGCGCGCATCGGCCTCACGATGGCGCTGTCATGGCGATCGGAGTGGACGGCACTGTCCGAGCTTGGCCCCGATCCGGACAGCGCGGAGGTGACGGATAGCCTGGTCGTCCGCGCCGGTGTGGAGCGATGGGGACGCGCCCTCTCGCAGGTGTCGGCGCCGGTGGTGGACGTTCCCGTCGAACCGGTCACGATGCCCATCCGCAAGAGCGCCTTCGGCACGCCGGTCGTCACGGTGCACGTGAACGGACGTCCGCACGAGTTCTGGCTCGACACAGGCGCGAGCATGACGCTGTTGTCCGATCGGGTCGCCGTGCAATCCGGCGTGAAGCTCGCGGCGCGCGATACGCTCGCGCTCGGCGTGGTGGCGGGGCACATCCCGGCGCGCGCGGTCTACGTGGATTCGCTGAAGATCGGCCCAATGGTCGTGCGCGGACTTGGCGCAGCGCTCGTGAGTCACGATGCGCTGCGGCTCGATCATGCGATCGTGAACGGCGCGCGGAAGTCCGTGCAGATCGACGGCGTGATCGGGACGGACCTGCTCCGGCATCTCGACCTGGTGATCGATGCCGGCGCGCGCACCTTGACCATGCGTCGCCCCGTGCCCAATCCGCGTGCAGTGCGCAACATGTTCTGGGTGGGATATCCGGTGGTGCGGCTGATGTCGCGAACGGGACGTCCCGTGCTCTTCGGGATCGATACGGGCGCGGAGGGGACGTATGTCACCACGACGCTGCTGAAGAAGCTGCCGCGTACCCCAGTCGCGATGCGGCGTGGCTCCATCGGCGGGCTCGGCAGGGACGATGTGCGGACGGACTGGGTCGCGCGCGAGCTGACGTTCAGTGATGGCGACCATGTGATCTCGCTGCGGAATGCGCCGGTCACGCCGGAGCGGCGCTGGACCTTCGTTACCTTCGACGGTGTGCTCGGCAGCGACGTCGCCCTCGCGTCGCGGATGCACCTCGATTTCCTGAACGGAGTGTTCGACGTGAGACGCAGCTCGTCTACCCAGGGCACGACGTCGGTCACGGTCGGTCATCAGTGAGGCGCATCGCGACCGCGATGGTCGTGGCGCTCGCGTGTGCGGACGCGAGCGATCCGCCTGCGGTCTCTCCGGCGGCCGCGCCCACGCCGGCGGCCGATACCGTCGCACGCGAGATCTACATCAACTCGGTGGCCGCGGGAAATCCGCTCGTGGTGTCCGGCCGCGCGCGCACCTTCGAGAACACGGTGCAGGTGCGTGCGCGCGATGCGCGCGGCGCCGAGTTGACGGAGATCTTCACCACCAGCAGCGGTGAGATGGGGCACCACAATCCGTTCAGCGCGAGCGTGTGGCTCACGCGCGACCCGGGCGCCCACGTCACGATCGAGGCATTCGAGTACTCGGCGAGGGACGGCTCCGTTCGGTCGCTGACGTCGAAGCGGGTTCCCGTGAGCGAGCGCACGCGCATCACGGTCGCGTTCGCAACGTCCGACTGCGCGATCACGAAGGAGTTCACGCGCGACGTGCCGGCGACCGTGGCCGTTGCGCGCCTGCTCGTCGAGGTGCTCGTCGCGGGGCCGACGAGCGACGAGAAGTCTGCAGGCGCGTCGTCGGTGTTCCCTCCTGGCGCGCGCGTGAGGTCCGTCGCCCTTCGCAACGGACAACTCACGGTGGACTTCAACGAGCGCCTGCAGAACGTCGGTGGCGCGTGTGCGGCGCAGGCGATCCGGACGTCGGTCACCCGCACGCTCGAGCGGCTGCCGACGGTCACGAGTGTCGTCATTTCGGCCATGGGAAACACCGCGCAGGCGCTCCAGCCTTGACGATGAAGCTGGGATGTGCGCTGGAGTCCGCAGAACTGCGTGACGACCTCTTTGATTTACATTGGACGGATTACGCGGTGGTTTCGCGTGCCGATCGCCGACTGGAAGGATCCGTCAACTCCGCGAAATCCGTCCAATGTAGAATCACACCCGCTGTTGCAACCGGCGGAATGAATGCAGCCACACAACTCAGACTGAATGCTCGAGCCCTTCAACGCCTTCCTCCAGAACTACGGTTATCTCGCGTTGGCGATCTTCGTCGCCGTAGAAGGGATGGGCATCCCGATCTCCGGCGGCGCAGCCGTCGTCGCGGCAGGAACGTTCGCCGCGCAGGGCTCGCTGGATTTCGTCGGGGTCACGCTCGCCGCATCGGCGGGCGCGTCGGTTGGTAGCACGATCAGCTACTGGCTCGGCCGGCGCGGCGGACGCGGGTTCCTCGAGCGACATGGTCACCGGATCCGGCTGACCCCCGAGCGGCTCGCGAAGACGGAGAGCTACTACGCGCGCCACGGCATGCGCACGATCTTCTTCGGCCGCTACATCTCCCCCCTCCGCGTGCTCGGCGGACTCCTCGCCGGTATCGCACGCATGCCCTTCGCCGCCTTCACCGCGGTGAACGTCATCAGCGCAGTGATCTGGGCCGCGTCGTTTGCCGGGATCGGCTATGCAATCGGCAGGAACATCTCGTTGATGCGAGAGGGGTTGATCGAGATCGGAATTGCGATTGTGGTGTTCGGGGTGGTGTGGTACGCCGTAAAGTGGTATCGAAAGCGCGCGGGTGACGGCACGCGGTAGGCGCCACGGGAGGCGGACAGCGTCCTCTCGTCCTCTCGCCCAGTTACCGGTCTCCTGTTTTCAATTCACGGTCGAGAAAGGCAGAGATCACGCTGAATGCCAGCTGTGCTCCCAGCCCCGACGGCGCCATGTCGAAACCATGCTCCGCCCACGGGATCTCCACCGAGACCACCGGCACGTTCACCGCACGAAGATCCGACGCCGCACGCCGATTGAACGCCGGCTTGATGATGTGATCCTTCCCGCCGAAGATCAGCAATGTCGGCGGAAGGCCGCGGCGCACGTGCGACGACGGCGACGCTTCCTGATAGCGCGCCAACTGCTCGTCGGGCGTGCCGCCGAGGAAGCCGCGGAGCACCGTGCGGACGTCGATCGGATCCGGCGACGGCAGGTCGCGATACCCCTCGACCAGGTCGTACGGCGAGTAGATGGCAACCACCGCCTGCACGGGGAGGTCACCCTCCGCGAATGCCGAGAGTGTCGCCAGGTGGCCGCCCGCAGACCGACCGAGCAGTGCCATCCTGCTCGCGTCGATTCCCCACGCAGCAGCCGAGTCGCGCACGAGGGCGATCGAGTGGCGGACATCAGTGAGTTGCGCGGGATACACGTGCTCCGGCGCGTGCCGGTAATCGATCGCCACCACGGTGTATCCCCGCGCCGCGAGCGCTCGGCTCACGTTCTCGCACTGCGTCGCCTCACCCGTGCGCCAGGCGCCGCCATAGATCACCACCACCACTGGCTGCACGTCCTTCGACGGACGCCGGTAGAGCTGGATGGTGAGCGGGCTGCCATCCGGCGCCGCATACGGAATCATGCGTCGCGTAACATCCACGCTGGTTGGAAGGCCACGCACTGCAGTGGCCAATGAGAAGCGCGGAGGATTGCCATCGGTGCCGAGCTGCGCGCTCGCGGCTGCGGCGACCTGCGTAAATCGAGTGAGGGGCAGGACGGCGATGACTCCCCCCGCCACGAGTCCAGCGATGCTCCCCCACCGAAAGGCTGGCCATGGACGCAGGGCGCGATTCACGACGAGACACCACCCTAGATCCGCCAGCACGAGCAGTGGCGACATCTCCGTCGCGCCAACGACGAGCGGGAACAGCGTCATCGAGTACGTCGGCAGCACCGTCATCATCGACAAGAGCACGAGCACGACGGCGCCGGCGAGCGCGAGCGCGGCGCCGAGCCATCGGAGCCGGTTCCGCTGCGCTGGTGTTGGTGGGTTCCCCATGCCGCGAATGTGCGTCGCTGGTGGTCGCGCTCGCAACGCGATGGTATGCGCGTTGACTAAATCCGCGCCGTGACACACCACTGGCCCGAGGACTCTGGATCGTTCGCCATGGCGAGAGCGCCGGCAACGTCGCGCGCGACGCCGCGTACGCTGCCCGCCGGCGGGATCGCCGCACACACCCTCACCCTCTCCGACGAGCGGCTCCGCGAGAAGGAATTCGCATCCTCGATCGGCTCACGCGCCGCGGCATCGGAGGAGAAGTTTCCCGAGCAGGCGCAGATGCGCACGAGCATCGGCAAGTTCTATCACCGCCCCTCACCGCTTCGCGGCTGCGCAGGATGCCATTGCCGCAGCCCGACGATGATGGCGACAAGGGGCATCGCGGGCGAGTGCTCGTCATTGGCGGCAGTGCACAGGTTCCAGGGGCGATCCTGCTGTCCGGCGTGGAGGCGCTGCGTGCTGGCGCCGGCCCTTTAGGGGAGCCCGAGCATGCGCTTCCAGCATTGAGCACGTCAGAGCCCGAGCTCGTGCTCGAGCTGAAGCTCGGGCTCTGCCTGCTCAGTGCTCGAGGCTCAGGCTCAGGGCGCTTCTCAGTCAGGGCTGTCTAGCGGGCGCGATCGGCAACACGATGTGCGAGGGGTACCGCGCGCTGTGGTGGATCGTGTTGTCCGCGGTGATCACGCGGCGGTTGCGGCCGAGCGGCTCGCCCGTATTGGGGTTGGCGTCGAAGCGCGGGAAGTTGCTGCTGGAGATGTCTACGCGAATCCGGTGGCCCTTCTTGAACACGTTCGCTGTCGGAAACGGGTCGATGGTAAAGCGCTGCACCTGGCCGGGTACGAGCATCACCGCGCGTTCGCGCGTTGCGCGGTACCGTCCGCGGACGATCGCATCGGTGATGTTGAGGTCGAAGCCGCCGGGCCAGTCGTCGCTCGATGGATAGACGTCGATCAGCTTCGCGGTGAAGTCGGTGTCCGTTCGGTTCGACGCGGCGTGCAGCACCACGCGAATCGGCCCGATGATCTCCATGTCGCTCTCGAGCGGCTCGGTCTGGAATACGACCACGTCGTCCCTGGCGCGGAGCGGGCGGTACGGCGGCTTGGAGGGAGGAAAGCGCGGATCCTCCCGTTGGTCGTACCCGCCGTCCTTGAGCCGAGCCGACGACCCGCCTCCGATCGTCGGTACGGGGTGCCGAGGGTCAAACGTGTACGTCGTGGAAGAACTCCGCTCGCGTGGCATCTCGCGGCGCAGCGTGCCGTCGCCGCGAAAGTAGAACGGCACCATCACCGTGCCCGCGATGGGCCAGGTGGACTCGTTGCGCCAGTAACCGCCGTGAAAGAGACGGTTCTCGGCGTCCTTGTGGCCGTCGCCCGTACCCATGACGAACAGGCGCAGCGCGCTCTCGCCCGCGACGGTCGTGGGCCGGCCCTTCAGGAAGTGGTCGTACCAGCGCAGGTGGAAGTCGCCGTCGAAGGTCGGAATCGTCGCTTCGGCGCCGAACGAGACGTCGCCCGCATAGGCGCGTTGCTCGCCGTGATGGGTCCATGGGCCCACGAGAATCCGTTGCGGTGCCTCCTTCAGCTTCGATAGGCCGAGGAAGTTCTCGAACGTGCCGGCGAGGAAGATGTCGTACCATCCGCCCACGTGCAGCATCGGGATGTCGGACGTCTCCGCGTAGTGCTCCGACCAGTTCACCATCGGGTCCTTCCAGAAGGCGTCGTAGTCCGCGCGCTCGAAGAAGTCGAGGTACCAGCCCTCGTATTCCGGCGCGACCGAGAGCGGGTTGAGTCCGCGGCGCATCGGCTGGACGTTGTACCAGTCCTCGACCTGCTCCCGCTCGAGCAGGCGCTTCACGTGGGCTGACGGTGCGTCGGCCAGCAGCTGGCTCCACGCCCAGGTGAGCTGGCGTCCCATCTCGTACGTTCCGCGATAGCGGATGCCGTGATCCCATGCGTTCGACATGCCGCCCATGCTCACCACCAGGGTTCGCAGTGATGGGGGCGCGAGCTGGGCGGCACCGGCCTGTGCATGCGCGGCGAACGAGGTGCCCCACATCCCCACCGATCCGTTCGACCAGGGCTGCCTGCCGAGCCATTCGACGACGTCGTAGCCATCGGTGGCGTCCGCTGGCTGCACTTTCGAGAATGTGCCTTCCGAGCGGTAGCGTCCACGCATGTCCTGCACGGCTACGACGTACCCGTGGCGGGCGAAGTACTCGGCGTCCTCTCGAGCGCCGGTCTTGTCGTAGGGCGTCCGGTGCAGGAGCACGGGTAGCCGGTCCGCGATGGGGACGCCGGCGCGCGCGGGGCGGTAGATGTCGGTGGCCATTCGCACCCCGTCGCGCATTGGAACCATGAGGGTGCGTTCCGCCACGACCTCGTATCCCGGCTGTGCGTGGGCGACGGCCGCCGACAGGAGAAGCGTGGCAAGGGCGAGCGGGCGAATCATCTGCCCAAGCTGGGCGTGGCGGTGGGGGTGTGCAAGCGCGGGTAACCGAAGGGGCCCGGATCCAACTTCGCTGCTACATTCAGCGCTTCATGCGGTCAAACCTGTTCCAGAACATTGCCGGCAGCTCGCTCGGCGTAGTCACCGACGCCATCATCGGGTTCTTTCTCACGCGCATCAGCCTGCATTCCGTCGGCGATTCGTCGTTCGGTCTCTGGGTGCTCGCATCGGGGCTGCTGGGCTACTACGGGTTGCTCGACCTCGGGACGCGAAACGCCGTCATCCGGTTCGTGGCGCGACACAATGCGCAGAAGGACTACGCGAGCCTCTCGAGTGTCGTCTCCACGGCGCTCGCTGGCTATCTGGCGCTCGGGGCGCCGTGGCTCGCCCGCCGCGCGCTGGGCATCGGGTTCGTTGCGTACTGGCGCGCTGGCCAACTGCCTGCGATGCTGATGGTCCTGCCGCTGGTCGCGCTGTTCACGCTCTTCGCCGTGGTGCTCCCGAAGCCGACTGTCGGTGAAGCGGCTGTGGCGCTGGTTGCCGGGGCGTGCCTCTACGCCGCGATCACCTTCGAGTCCTTCGTTCAGTTGCGCGACACGTTCGCGCACTGATCGGGCGCGGCGTGATGAACGAACCGCTTCGCCTCGAGCTGCTGGCGCTCGCCGAGCAGGACCAGGAGGTTCGGACTGCACTCGCCGACGACGGGTCGCTCTTCGACGGGTACCATCCCGTGATGGAAGCCGTCCATCGCGCCAACGCTGCCCGCCTCCGCGACATCATCGGCGAGCACGGGTGGCCGGACAGGACGCTCGTCGGTGACGACGGCGCTGACGCCGCGTGGATGATCGCGCAGCATTCCATTGGAGAGCCGGCCTTCATGCGCCAGTGCCGCGATCTCGTGGATGTGGCCAGTGCCGCGGACCGGATCCCTCGCGAACATTTTGCGTTCCTCGATGACCGCATTCGCGCGTTCGAGGGACACCCCCAGCGGTACGGCACGCAGTTCCGCGATGGACCCGACGGGTTGGAGCCCTTCCCGCTCGACGACCGCGCCGAGATCGATGCGCGGCGCAACGAGCTGGGCATGCGTCCGCTGGAGGAGCTCCTCGCGCAGGCGCGCGCGAGCACGGAGCCGAGGCCGCGCGACCTGGCTGCGAAAGAGGCGGCGGCGCGAGCGTGGCGCGTTCGAGTGGGCTGGGGCGAGTCATGAGGTCGCGCGCGACACATTTCCGCACCGCGGTCGTACGTGACCGCAACGAGGAGGAACGATGACGCACTCAGGACCAATCATGGATTCGCAGCCCCGTCGCGAGACGCGCACGGTGCGCGTGGCGAAGGCCGGCGCCAGCTTCGGTACCGCCTTGGCAATCGCGATCTCCTGGAGCAAGCACCAGTCGATCGTCTGGGCGGTGATCCACGGATTTCTGTCGTGGCTGTACGTTGGCTATTACGCCTTCACGCGTTAACGCTGCAAAGGGACGAGAGGACGAGAGGACGAGAGGACACCCCCGCAGGTCCTCTCGTCCTCTCGTCCAGCCCCTCAGCGATCAGTGACCCGCGCACAGCCACTCAGGGCACGAGGATCGGCCGTCCCCCGATGTCCAGCATCTGAATCGGCGCAATTCCCGTCGCCTTCAGCGGCCCCTCGATCGACGCACGGTCGCCGACGATCACGAGGTTCATGTGATCGACGTCGATGTACTTCTTCGCCACGCGCTCGAGATCAGCCTTCGAGACGGCGTTGATCTGGTTCGCAAAATCCTTCCAGTAGCTCTCCGGCAGGTCCTGGATGTAGAGGCTCGAGATGGCGGCCGCCGTCCCGTTCACCGATGAGAACCGGCCCGGCAGCGACTGGATCAGCGACTCCTTGCCGATGGTGAGCTCCTCGTCCGTGAACGGCATCTCGCCCTGCACGCCGCGGAAGTGCCGCATGAACTCGATCAGTGCACTGTCCGACTTGGCACTCACGATGCCGCCGCCCGCGTTGAAGGCGCCCGGTCCGCGGCCATACGCGAAGTTCGAGCGCACACCGTAGCTGTAGCCCTTCACCTCGCGGATGTCGTGATTCAGGCGCGACTGGAACAGCCCGCCGAGCAGGTGGTTCATCACCAGCAGCGGGAAGTAGTCAGGCGTGTTGCGAGCCGGGCCCACCGTGCCGAGCGCGAAGATCGACTGCGCTGCCTTCGGCTTGTCCACGAGGTAGATCGTCCGGCTCCGCGCCGCTGGGGGCGTCGAGTACGCGAACGTCGGACGTTCGCCGCCGGCCGGCCACGCTGCCAGCGCCCGCTCGATCGTCGCCTTCACCGTCTTCGGGTCGATGTCCCCCGTCACGGTGATCACCGCGCGGCCCGGCTTGAAATACGTGCGGGCAAACTCCATCACGTCGTTGCGCGTGATCGCCTTCACCGTGTTCTCGGTCACCACGCGGCCATACGGATGATCGTCGCCGTAGACGACCTTCTTGAATACGTTGTTGGCGATGGTATTCGGCTGTTCCTTCGCCTGCGTCAGCGCCACCACCGCCCGGCCGCGAATGCGCTCCAGTGCCGGTTCAGGGAAGGTCGAGTTGAGCAGCATGTCGGCGAGCAGGTCAATCGCCGGCGCGAACTTGTCCTTGAGCGACGTGAAGCGAATCGTCCCCGACTCGTCGCCCACCTGCGCCGTGATCGATGTACCGAGCAGCTGCTGCGCATCGGAGAGCTGGTCTGCCGACCTGGTGCTCGTGCCTTCGGTGAGCATCTGCGCCGTGAAGCCGGCCACGCCCAGCTTGCCCGCGGGCTCGAAGCTCGTGGCGCCGCCAACGAAGTCGATGTTGAACGCCACGAGCGGCAGGTCGTGCTTCTCGACGATGATCAGGTCGGCGCCGTTCGAGAGCTTCGTCCGTGTCCACGTCGGCACGCGTAGCATGGGCGCCGCGGCAGCCTTGGGCTGCGCGGTGCGATCGAGCTTCGACTGCGCGCTGGCGCTCGGGACGGCGAATGCGATGGCCAGCGCCAGCGGCGCGACCGTGAGGGTGCGGGCAATCATCACTTGGTCCCCAGGATGTAGTGTGCACCGTCCGGCGCGACGGTGACCTTGGTGCTCTTGTCAGCGTGCGACGCCAGTTCCGGCTTGCCCATTGGCACGATGCTCACCAGGACGCGGTTGGCGATGAGGTACTTGTTCGCCACGCGCTTGATGTCCGCGGCGGTCACGCCCTTGAGTCGCGCATAATCCTTCTTGTACTGGGCAGGATTGCCATTGAATACTTCGCCCTTCAGCAGCGTCTCCGCCTTGCCGTAGTTGGCCTGGAGCCCGGAGACGAAGCCGAATTCGAGCCCGGCGGCAGTCTTCGCGAGCTCCTCGGACGTCGGACCTTCCCGCTTGAGGCGCGCGATCACGGAATCCGTCGTCGCCTCGAGCTGCGTCAACGTGGTGCCGGGCCGCGGCGTGACGAAGAGGACGAAGTTGCCCGCATTCTCGTTGTTGTTGTTGAACGCTGTCACCGAGGCAGCCGACTGGCGGTCGTACACGAGCGCCTTCGTGAGCCGTGCCGTGCGCGGGCCGGACAGAATCTGCGAGAGGAACTGGAGCGCGTAGACATCATCATTGTCGTCACCGGTGGTGACCCACGAGAAGTAGAGGCGCGGGACCTGTACACGGTCCTCGAAGGTCATGCGCTTCTCGGCGGAGAGCACGGGCGCAGTGAACTTCGGACGCGTGATCTTCGCGCCGGCCTTGAGGTCGCTGAAGTACTTCCGAACGAGCGTCTTGGCCTGGGCGGGATCGAAGTCCCCGACGATGGCGATCGTCGCGTTCGACGGCGCGTAGTAGAGACGGAAGAAGTCCTTCACGTCGTTCACCCCCGCGGCCTGAAGGTCGGTCATGTAGCCGACGACCGGCCAGCCGTAGGGATGTCCCTCGGGGTAAATCCCGAAGTCCACAAGCTCGTACGCGCGGCCGTAGGGCTGGTTGTCCACCGACTGGCGGCGCTCGTTCTGCACGATGTCGCGCTGCGCCTTGAACTTGGCGTCGTCGAGCTTGTCGAGCAGGAAGCCCATCCGGTCCGACTCGAGCCAGAGTGCGGTCTCGAGGTAGTTCGACGGCACCGTCTCGTAGTAGTTGGTCCGGTCGTTATTCGTCGAGCCGTTGTTGTTCCCGCCCACGCCCTCGGTCATCCGGTCATGGAGGCCGTAGGGCACATGTCCGGATCCTGTGAACATCACGTGCTCGAACAGGTGCGCGAACCCCGTGCGGCCCGGCAGCTCATTCTTCGAGCCGACATGGTACCAGACGTCCACGGTCACCTGGGGCACGGTCCTGTCCGGCGCGAGGATGACGTTCAGCCCGTTGGGCAGGGAGAACTTCTCGAACGGGATGTTGATGGCGTTGCCTGCCGTACGCTGGGCGTGGGACGGCGTCGTCGCCGCGGCCAGCGCGACGAGAGCCGCAAGCTGGAGACTACGATGGAGGCGCATGGGGAGGGAGAGGGGTGTCATACGAGGTAGGACGCTCGGCCCGGTGGGTATGGAACATTGTCGCGATCCCGCAACCCGGACAACCGGAAAATGAGCTACCCCGGGGGGTGCGGTCCGGGTCCCCTCCGCCGATATTCGAGGGACGAATCCTTCAAGCGAGGTCGATGTGGCGTGGGAGCCAGGCAAGCCGAGTCAGAACGAGAACGAATACTTCGCCCGTCAGGACGAGGACTGGAAGCGGAAGCGCCGTGCCGAGCTCGATGCGGAGCGCGTCGCCAAGGAGAAGGAGACGCCGAAGCTCCAGTGCCCGCGGTGCGACGGGCATCTGGCGGAGAAGACCTTCAACAACGTCATCATCGACGTGTGCGACAAGTGCCGCGGCGTGTGGCTGGACGGAGGGGAGATCGAGATGCTCGCCCATGTGACACGCGGGCAGCTTCAGTTTCTGATCAATAGCATCAACGACGAATGACAGGGGACAGGGGACAGGGGACAGGGGACAGGGAACAGGGGGTCACGGGTTTT
>JBKJMP010000388.1:0-2607 GCA_046596395.1 Gemmatimonadaceae bacterium | reverse complement strand
GAGTGCGGCGATCTTCTCGCCGCTGATCCCGACGTCGCCGGTGAAGCTGCCACCGGGGGTGACGACGCTGCCGTTCCTGATGATGCGGTCGAATCTCATTTTATGATACGACGGATGAGTGGCTTGCTTGGGGAAACCCAGACAGCAACCGTGATTCTACATTGGACCGATTACGCGGATTTGACGGATACTGCCTCGGTCCATCCAGTGCGCGCCGGATCGGGATTCAATAAATGAAAGAATCATCGCGAATACTTCCTGGCTGCGGGGCCGACGATCGGTGCGGCGAAGCCGGCCCGAGGTTTGATCCGTCAAATCCGTCAAATCCGTCCAATGTAGAATCACACCGCGGTTACTTTTCGCGAGCTATGCGATCCGACTCAGGCCTGCATCCAGTGAATCCAAGGCGTAATCAACGTCCGCAGCCGAGATACACATGGGAGGCTTGATGCGCAGCACGTTGCCATCGAGTCCGCCCTTGCCGACCAGGACGCTCATCTCGCGCAGCGACTCCATGAGGTCGAGCGTTTGCTGCTTTGCCGGCTCCTTGCTCGCGCGATCACGCACGAGCTCCATACCGAGCATGAGTCCCTTGCCGCGGACGTCGCCGATCAGGGCGTGTGATGCCTGGAGTTTCTCGAGCCCCGTCTTGAACCGCGCGCCGAGCACGCGGCAGTTCTCCTGGAGGCCGTCCTCGTCGATGATGTCGAGCACCGCGAGGCCGGCGGCCATCGAGACGGGGTTGTTCGCGTAGGTATTGAAGTGGATGCGCTGCGCGAGCGCGCGCGCGATGCCCATGCGCGTGGTGACCGCGCCGATCGGCGCGCCATTGCCGAGCCCCTTGGCCATCGTCACGAAATCCGGGACGACGTCCCAGTGCTCGAAGCCCCAGTAGTGATCGCCCGTACGGCCGAAGCCGGTCTGCACCTCGTCGGCGATGCAGAGGCCCCCGTACTCGCGCACGATGGCGTACGCCTCGCGGAAGTAGTTCTCGGCGCCATACGTCACGCCGCCCACGCCCTGCATCGGCTCGGCAAGGAATGCCGCGATCTTGCCAGGTGTGGAGTAGCGAATGAGGTCGCGGATGTCCGCTGCGGCTGCGGACGCGATCTCCGCCGGTGTGCCCTTGAACGGGCTGCGGTACGGATCGGGATTGATCGCGTGGTGCACGCGTCCCTCACCGCTCACCGGGAACTTCCACGTGCTGTGCGACGTGAGTCCCATCGCGCTCGGACTGCCGCCGTGATATGCGTTCCGGAGCGCGATCACGTCGGTGTGCCCCGTGTGAAGGCGCGCCATCATGATCGCGAGGTCGTTCGCCTCGCTGCCCGAGTTCGTGAAGTAGGTGACGTCGAGCCCCGCGGGCATCTTCGCCGCGAGCTTCTTCGCAAGCAGCGGGAAGTTCGGGTGCATGTAGATCGTCGTCGTATGCTGGAGCGTGCCGACCTGCTGTTGGACGCGCTCAACGAACTTCGGGTGGCAGTGGCCGACGCTCACGGTCACGATGCCAGCGAGGCAGTCGAGGTACCGGCGTCCCGTCTCGTCGTAGACGTACTGCATGTGCCCTTCAACGAGGAGCAGCGGTTCCTTGTAGATGGTGTAGACCGCCGGATTGGTGAACTGCCGGCGCATCGCGATGATCTCGTCGCGCGGCGGGCCGTCGTATGGGCGGGGCGTGTGGCTCGTCGGGGGAAGCTCGAGCTGGGGCGCGATTGTGGTCATTGGCGTTTCCG
Source organism: Gemmatimonadaceae bacterium (assembly GCA_046596395.1). Taxonomy (GTDB): domain Bacteria; phylum Gemmatimonadota; class Gemmatimonadetes; order Gemmatimonadales; family Gemmatimonadaceae; genus AG11. Next base: position 874 of record JBKJMP010000388.1, on the reverse strand, counting down.
AGTGGCTTGGTGAACTGCAACTGCAAATGGAACCACGGAGGACACGGAGGTCACGGAGGCCCGGGAGGAGAGCACGATCCCGATTCCCGGACCAGCGAGCAAGAAAAGGCGTTCTGTTTTCCTCCGTGTCCTCCGTGGTAAAAATCACGCAGTTCCAACTGAACCTCTAAGCGACTACCTCCGCATGGTCCGGCGCCGCATACCCCTCCACCGGCTCGTACCCGCCCTGGTAGCCCTCACCCTCGGGACGCCGAATCTGCGACTGCAACACCACACGATCGCGACGAATCCCGCGGAAGTCATCGACGGACTTCCACCCTTTGTCCGCATTGCGCTCGAGGAACGCGTCGAGCCCCGAGTTCAGCCGCTTGATCACGTTCGGCCCGATGGCACTGTCGAGCATCGCCGACGTGCACACCTGAACCGTGCCGGATCCCAGGAGGAAATACGAAAGCGCCTGCGCAAAGTCCGACACGCCGCCGATCCCCGAGAACTCACGGTCCGGAAAGGCCTGCGTCATCTTCGCCATGTTCGCGAGCGCCATCGGCAAGATGGCGGGGCCACCGAGGCCTCCGGCCGACACGAACCCATCGACGTTGATCTCGAACTCGAGCGTCTCCGGATCGATGAGCGGCAGCGACGGGAACGTGTTCGACGACACCATCGCATCCGCGCCGCCGCGGAAGCACGCCGCCGCCTCGACCACCATGTCGCGCGTCGCGGGCGTGAGCTTCGTCCATACCGGGATCTTCGATACCTCCTTCACCGCCTCCGTCACCACCGAGCAGAGCCCCTCATCCTTGCCGATGTTGGAGCCCATGTCCTTCCGGTCCATGTGCGGACAGGAAAAATTGCACTCGATGCCATCGGCGCC
>JBKJMP010000371.1:0-9970 GCA_046596395.1 Gemmatimonadaceae bacterium | reverse complement strand
ACGATCGAGAAGCCGAAGCTCATCACGGTGTTCCCGATCAACAGCGGCCACGAGATCTATCCCTACTTCCAGAAGTCCACTGGCAAGACGTACCTCTTCCTCGGCGACGAGGAGATGAGCCGTGCCGGCCGCGTATGGGAGGGCACGAACTACCGCAACACGATCGGCCAGGGCGGCGGCATCGCGCAGACGTCGGGCGGCTACACGCACATTGTGGACTTCACCGACCCGATGCACCCGAAGAAGGTCGCGCGCTACCACCTCGAGGATTACGGCTCGCACGACATCATCGTCGAGGACGACGTGCTCTACCAGGCGTACTACGATGGCGGCGTTCGTCTCGTGGACGTGAGTGGCGAACTGCTGGGCAACCTGGCGGAACAGGGGCGCGAGATCGCGGTGTTCAAGCCGTACGACGCGAAGGCCTTCACGGCCAACGCGCCGTTCGTGATGAACGCGATGCCGTGGAAGGGGCACACGCTGTTCACGGACTTCAATTCGGGGCTGTGGGCGGCGAAGCTGGAGCCCAAGCAGCCGGTCGTACCCTGATGGGACGAGAGGATTGATGGGACGAGAGGGCGAGAGGCCGAGAGGAAGAGTGGACAACGCCACCAACACCGGCGCTTTCCTTTTGTCCTCTCGTCCTCTCGTCCTCTCGTCCATCCTGTTCGGCGCTGCATTGGCGTGCGCCGAGCCGTTAGTCAGCCAAGGGCACCAGTTCGCGGACCCTCAGCGGCTCATCCGGCTGTCAAGTGCCTTTCCGGCTATCGACAGCGTGATGCGCGCCTTCGCCGACCGGGCGCAGGTTCCAGGAATCGCGTATGGAATCATCGTCGATGGAAAGCTCGTCCACGTCGGCACCGCGGGACTGCGCGACGTTCAATCGAATTCGCCGGTCGATACGGCGACGGTGTTCCGCATCGCGTCGATGACGAAGAGCTTCACGGCGCTCGCGATCCTGCAGCTGCGCGACGCAGGACGACTCTCGCTCGATGATCCGGCCGAGAAGTACGTGCCCGAGCTGAGGGGGTTGAGGTACGCGACGAGCGACGCGCCGAAGATTACCGTTCGGCACCTGCTCACGCACTCGGCGGGATTCCCCGAGGACAATCCGTGGGGCGACCAGCAACTCGCCGCGACGGATGCACAGATGAATGCGATGATGCGGCGCGGCATTCCGTTCTCGACGTCGCCCGGCACTGCATACGAGTACTCCAACTTCGGATTCGCCATTCTCGGCCGCATCGTGGCCAACGTGTCGGGCATGCCGTACCCGCGCTATATCCGGCAGCGTGTGCTCGCGCCGCTCGGCATGCGCGTCACCACGCTCGAGGCAAAGGACGTCCCCGCCAGTCGACTGGCGCACGGGTATCGCCGGCAGGACGACAAGTGGCTCGAGGAGCCGCAGCTTCCGGATGGCGCATTCGGCGCGATGGGCGGCATGCTCACGAGCATCAGTGACCTGAGTAAATGGGTCGGGTTCATGCTCGATGCGTGGCCCGCGCGCGACGGGCCGGAGCGCGGGCCGCTCAAGCGATCGTCAGCGCGCGAGATGCAGCAGGTCGGACGGTACAACGGCGCCTCGGCTGCTCGCGACGCGACTGGCACGACGACGCTCAGCGCGGGCGGTTACGGGTATGGACTGGGGGTGCGGCAAACGTGCGCCTTCCCCGTTTCCGTGTCGCACTCGGGTGGACTGCCGGGCTTCGGTTCGGTCATGCGATGGCTGCCAGAGCACGGTGTCGGCATCGTCGCACTGGGCAACCTCACCTATACGAGCTGGGGCGGACCGACCGCGCAGGCGCTCGACCTGCTTGCGCGGACGGGCGGGCTCGTTGCGCGCGTGCCCGTGCCGGCGCCGGTGCTCGTGGCGGCGCGCGAGCAGATTTCACGTCTCGTGCTGCGATGGGATGATGGCCTCGCCGACAGCGTCGCTGCGATGAACCTCTTCCTCGACGAGTCCAAGGACCGGCGTCGCCGTGCGATCGAGGACCTGCGCGCCAAGGCGGGCGAGGGCTGCCGCAACGATGGACCATTCGTCGTCGAGAATGCGCTGCGCGGTCGTTGGCGCATGCGGTGCGCATCGGGCGACCTGCGCATCGCTATCACCCTCGCGCCGACCGAGCCTCCACGCGTGCAGCAGTTCGATGTCTCGCCCATGCGACCCGACGAGACCCTCGCCTCGCCACCCCTCTGCCGCTGAACATCGCGGCGCATACTTCCATCACATCGAGATGCTGACCCTTACCCTGACCGACTTCGTGGCTGCCCGCGCACGAATCGCCGAGCACATCAAGCACACGCCGCTGCTGCCGTCGCGGCAGTTGAGCGAGCTCACGGGATTCGACGTCCGCCTCAAGGCGGAGAACTTCCAGACGGTCGGCTCATACAAGATTCGCGGGCCGTTGAACAAGTTCGCGCAGATGTCCGAGGAGGAGAAAAGGCGCGGAGTGGTGTGTTCGTCCGCTGGGAATCACGCACAGGGCGTCGCGCTGGCGGCCCGTATTTATGGAATACGTGCCGTGATCTGCATGGCGACCAACGCCACGCCGGCAAAAATCGCGGCGACGAAGGCGTACGGTGGCGAGGTGGTGTTGCACGGCACCATCTGGGACGAGGCGAACGAGAAGGCCAAGGAGCTCGTGCGCGACGAGGGTCTCACCTACGTGCATCCCTTTGACGATGCGCAACTCATCGCGGGTCAAGGCACCCTCGGCCTCGAGATCATCCAGGACTGGCCGGATGTCGATGCGGTGATCGTGCCGATCGGTGGCGGCGGTCTCATCGCCGGCGTGTCGATGGCGGTGAAGAGCCATAACCCGACGATCAAGGTGATCGGCGTCGAGTCGTCTGATGGGCCGGCAATGAAGGCCAGCGTGGATGCCGGCAGCCTCCAGACGATCGATTGCCGCACGGTGATCGACGGCCTGCGCGTGCGGCGCGCGGGAGAGCTGAACTTCTCGGTCGTGCAGCGCTACGTCGATGAGATCGTGACGCTGCCCGACCGCGAGATCTTCGACGCGATGCTCTGGGTGATGGAGCGCTGCAAGCTGGTGATCGAGGGTGCGGCCGCGGCGCCGGTGGGCGCGCTGATGCACGGGCTGGTCAAGATGCCTCCCGGCTCGCGCGTGGCCGCGGTGCTGTCGGGTGGCAACGTGAACCTCGATCAGCTCCGGACCCTCACCTGGAACTGATTACGCGAAGCGAGCAGGAATGAGGAAAGGGGACCTACGGATCTGACGGATGGGCCGGATTGAACTGATCGATCGCGAATACGTCAAAGCGGTATCGCGCCGGGCCGATTCCTCTATTGAATGGTCCTTGAAAAGATCCGCACGATCCGCTTTATCCGTTCAATCCGTAGGTCCCATTGGCGAGTCAATGCCCGGAGGGAGGCTACATCCCGACCGAAAACATGATGTGCGCCTTCGGCGTGCCGGGGAACATGATCCACGGCGCCGTCTTGTGCGGCTTGCTGGACAATCCGGTAGTGCCGGAGGTCGCGAAGGGGATGTAGGTGACGTACAGCCATGAGCCGCCCGTGACCTTCTCCGTTGCCGAGTCGAAGGTGCCGCCGAAGATCTGATAGAGCATCGTCGGCTGCGATGGCATCTTGAGCTTGCCGGACTTCACTTCGGCGAACCGTACGGTATCGACCTGCGCTCCCTTCACTCCCTGTTCGCGAAGCGCCCGGCCGCGTGCCATGAACGCTTCCATTCCCTTGTGGTAGCAGGCCGAATGGAAGTCCTTCTGCGCTGGATCGGGCGCGATGCAGATCATGTCGTTCTTGCCTTCGCGCAGCGATGCGAGCTTGCCCGCTGCGGAGTAGCCGAGCACGGATGCGCCGGCGCGCAGCTCTTCCGGCAGGGCGGTGACGGCGGCGGCAATCTGCTGCGACGCAGGGGGCGGTGTGATTGCCTGCGATTGCGCGGTCCCTGCGAGGGCGAGCTGTCCCGCCAAGCAGAGCGAAACGGAGAGGCGCATGTTCATGAGTCGGTTAAGGTGGGTAGAACGAAGCTACGCGCTGTGCCGCGAGACGGCCAATCGAGGTGTGACCCCCGCCAATCGGCGCGGGTTGTGCGATCAAACGACCTGATCCCGCTACGGAGACGCCATGCACAAGACCCCACGCAGGCTGACTAGGACACTTGCCCTCCTGATTGGTGTCGGCATCGCCGGAGCATGCAGCGCGACAGCCGAACCGAAGGCCGAGATCGAGGCGAACACGCCGGTGACCGGGGACACGGCGCTCGATGCGGCAATGAAGCGCTGGGCGGCTGTCCGCCCTGCGTCATACGAGTTCACGGTATCGCAGCAGTGTTTCTGCCCGCAGGAGATCAGGAACCCGGTGGTCGTGTGGGTACGCGGCGATTCCATCGAGGCGCGGACGTATGCCGGTAGCGGCGCGGCACTCGACCCCGCCCGCGCGCCAATGCCCATCACGGTGGACGGGCTGTTCACGAAGATTCGCGACGCCCGAGCGCGCAGCGCGGCAGCCATCAACGTGACATACCATGCGACACTCGGCTCTCCAACACAGTTGTGGATCGACTACGCCGCAAGCATGGCGGACGAGGAGCTCGGCTTCGAAGCCCGGGACCTTCGTGCACGATAGCCGCGCGGTGGCGCTCACCATGGTCGCGATCGTGCTCGCGTGCTCGAGCGCCTCGGTCGGCGGCGTACCAACGAGCGCGCCCGGCATCGCCGGACGCATTACGTCGGTGAATCGCGCGGGGGAGCGCATCGGATCGATCCGCGTCGAGGAGCAACCGGCGCAAGCGTCGGGCTCCGCCAAGGCCGTAGCGACCGTGACGCAGGGAACCGTGGTGCTTCGCGGCGTGACCGAGCCACGCGACGTCAACGACCTGCGTGTCGGGCAGTGGGTTCGCGTGTGGTTCGATGGCCCTGTGATGGAGTCCTATCCCGTGCAGGCAACGGCCGGCACGATCGTCATCGACTCGCTCGCGCCGTAACGCTAGCGCATCAGGCGGCGCGTGGCGTTCACGGCGGCCTCGAAGCGCGCGAGCACGCGCTTGCCCGGCTTCTTGACGGTGACGTCGACGCCGCCCATCACGACGAACCCGGATACTCGAAGCACCGGCTGCGCCGGATCGAGCGCGCCCGCATCGCCGGCATCGGCGACGAACCCTCCCATGAACGCGCCGCCGAGCACCTCGACGCGGACGCCGCGGGGCACGAGGATCTCGATACCGCCCATCACGCACGCGACGTCGATCTCGGTCACGCCGGGTGCAAACTTGGCCTCGCGGAGGTCGAGCTCCGCGCCGCCCATGAACGCGAACACCTTCAACTCGCGCGGGACGACCCAGCTTCCGGTCCTGCTCACGCCGCTCATGAACGCCATCAGCACGCCGCGGGCCGGTACGGCGCTCGTCGGCACGAGTGCGGCCACCATCCCGGCGTCGAGCTTCTCCGTCGACAGCATCGGGAGGTCCGCCAGCAAGTTGTCGAGATCCTCCGACGACTGCGACTGGTAGACGCGAGCGAGCCGCGACTCGAGCTCCGTCATGGTGATCTGGCCCGCCGCGTAGTGCAGCGACAACTGCGTGGATGCGCGCTCGCGCTCGGCCACGGCCGCAGTCGTCGGGAGGAATGGTGGATCGTTCTGCGCCGTGCGGCCGGAGTAGGTCATGATCCGATAATCATGGTCCCGGCGCACGGCGTCAAGCGCCACTCGGAGGGGGACGTTGACCTCGTTGCCGTGCGCCGGCGCACGGCTCCCGCACCGCGCCCGTATGGCGATTCCCGCGAACGACAGTAGCTTGGCGAACAGTGCACCGGTCAACGGCGGACGCTCATCTGGCACTCGGAGAGATCATGCAGGGTCGCGCGCCAACCCCCGCCCCTACCCTCCTCACGCCGCCGAAGGTGCCAGGCGTCCCGTTGCTCGGCAACAGCCTGCAACTCGCCGCCGATCCCGCCGCGTTCTTCGTGGGCGCATACCAAAGGCTTGGACCCATCTTCAAGGTCAACGTCTTTTTTCAGGACTACACGGTGCTCGCTGGCAAGGAGGCGTTCTCGTTCTTCCTCAAGGAGAAGGAGCGCTACTTCAGCCGCGAGAGCTTCTACAAGGCATTCTCCAAGGAACTCGGCACCGACCAGTTCATCCTTGGCGAAGCCGCGCACCTGCACCAGCACCTGCGTGGACAGATGCGCGTGGCGTACTCACGCCAAGTGGCCGCCGAGTACATCCCAGCCATGTTCGAGGCCATCGATACCGCGCTCGACGAACAGGCCCCGGGCAGCAGCGTCACGGCGATGGACTTCGTCGCCGAGGTCGCCTTCGACCAGTACAGCCGCGTGATGAGCGGCCGGAGCCTGCGCGAGTTCTACCCCGACGCCGCACTGTACACACAGCGGATCATGAACGTGGGTGCGAAGATCTGGCCGGAGGCCTCCCTTCGCTTGCCGGGCTACCGCCACGCGAGAACGCGCGTGTTCGAATTGATGTACAAGCTGGTTGACGAGTTCAAGGATCGCCCGCAGGACACCGGTCCGCACTTCACCGTCATGGACGCCATGCTGGCCGCCCGCACGGACGAGGGCGAGCCCATGAACGTGGCGGACCAGGTGGCATGCGTGCTGTATGGCTTCATCGGCACGATCATCTACATGAATCGCGCGATGTCGTTCCTGCTCTACGACCTCCTCACGGACCGCGCGACGCTCGCGCGCGTGACGGAAGAAGTGGACGCGGTGTTCGCGCACGGTCCGCCTGACAGCATGGCATTGAGGGGCATGACGCTCCTCAAGGCATCGCTCAAGGAGTCGATGCGCCTGCACCCCATCGCGCTCGGCTTGCCCTTCATCGCGGAGGAGGACTTCGAGTTCGAGGGACGCACCGTGCGTCGCGGCGAGCAATGCGTTGTGAGCGGCGTCACTGGCCATTTCTCCGAGGAGTTCTACAAGTGTCCGCATCAGTTTGATGTCGACCGCTGTCTCCCGCCGCGGAACGAGCAGAAAGCGAAGGGCGCGCACGTCCCCTTCGGTTTTTCCATCCGCACATGTCCGGCGGGCGGCCTGGTGGAGACGATCGTCCTGTGCACCATCAGCCGGATGCTCTACCGGCGCGAGATGACGGTCGATCCCGTCGGGCACGAACTGCAGACACGGCTCAACCCACTTCCCGGGCCGAGCCGGGGATTCCACATCCGGCTGGGCGAAGGGCGCCGGGCGGGCACGGCCACGGAGCAGATGCGATGGCAGTTCACGTCGAACGCCATCGAGGAGCTCATTTCGGGCGACGTGCTGCAGGATCCCCATCTCCGCGAGTGCCTCGAGCGCGTGCAGCCGCAGCGCATTCCGGCGGGACAGCTGATCATTCGGGAGGGCGATCCGGCGGATGCCTTCTACATCCTGATGGAAGGCGACGTACAGGTCTCGAAGGGGGTCGAGGAGCGGCCCGTCCTCCTGCTCAAGCCCGGCACCCATTTCGGCGAGCGAGGCCTCATCGGCGAAGGGCGGCGCACCGCCAACTGCCGAGCCGTGACCGGTGTGCTCGTGCTGAAGATGGATGAGAAGGACTTCCTGGCCATCGTGCGCGAGTCCGACCTAGTGCCAGGCGAAGTCGCCAGTGCGGCGCGGCGCACCTACCTGAGTTCCCGCATCCGGACAGCGATGCCTGCCGTGGACGTCAAGGCACTCGTTCTCGCCGGCGTGTTGGAGGGCGCCCGAATCGAAAGCCATGCGGCGGGCGAACGTATGATCGTCCAGGGTGAAGAGGCCGATACCTTCTACATCATGCTCGATGGGCGGGTCCGCGTGCTGGAGGAGAGCCACGCGCCGCCCACAGTGCTGGCCGAGCTGGGAAGCGGCGACTTCTTCGGCGAGATCGGGATTCTCGAATCCCGCCCGCGCGTCGCGACCGTGCAGGTGACCGAGGACGGCCCAGCGCAGGTGTTGGCGCTGCCCCGGCAGCGGCTGCTGGATGTCGTGGAGCGCTTTCCAAGTGCGCGAACGGACATTGGGTCGGTCATTGCCAGCAGGTTGGTCGTCGCGCTGGCCGCGCACGGATGACGCACTCCCGCCGTGGCCGCTGACTGCGTCGGCGCTATCTCCGCTGGTCGGCGACGAGAGAACAGCCGCGCTGTCGGGCACGGGTTCGGCGGGACGAAGCGTGACGCGCGCATGACGCTGATGCGACGGCAGCGGGCCTGACGTTCTCGCGCATCTGCACGCGCGCGCCGGCAACAGGATTTCCATCCGGTCCGGTGACGACGCCGTAGATGAGGGCGAAGCTCCGGTCTTGCGCGTCGGTGTTGCTGACGTCGCCGCTACTGCAGCCGACGGCAACTCCGCATGCGCACACGAGGATCGCCGCTGACCGTGGGGACATCAGTCCCTCGCCCCCAGGAACCCTCGCGCCTGTGCGACCACCCGGTCGCGCACCTCGGACAGCTCGCCCTCGATGAGCGCGCCCGACGCCTTGGCGTGCCCGCCGCCGCCGAACTCGCGAGCGAAGACATTGACGTCCGTTCCACCGATGGAACGAAACGACACCTTCACCTTGCGGTGACCAAGGTCGCGGAAGAACAACGCCATGCGCGTCCCGGCAATGGCGCGTGCATGCTCCACGATCCCGTCGAGGTCCTCGGCCTTCACGTCATGCTGCTCGAGCGCGCCGGCCTGCATCGTAAGCCAGGTCAGTCCGTGGTCGTCATCGACCTGCAGGGTGCCGAGGACGTCTGCCATCAGCCGCACGCGCCCTGCGGGTGCCGACGCATAGATGCGCGTGTACATGTCTTCGGGATCCACACCGTGTGCGAGCAGCTGCCCGGCCACCGCCAAACACCGCGGCGACGTGTTGCTGAAGCGAAAGCCTCCGGTGTCCGTGAGCATCCCCGTGTACAGCGAGCGGGCGATCTCCGGCGTGAGTTCCCACCCCATTACCTGCGCGAGATCATACACCAGCTCGGCCGTGGCGCAGGCCGTCGTGTCGCTCACGCCGCCAGGTCCGGCGGGATCGTCCGAGGCGACATGGTGATCGATCACGAGCTTCGGCACCGTGAGCGCGCGCACGCTCTCGGTCAGGTTTCCCAGGCGCTTCACGTCGCTGATGTCGAGCACCATGAGGAGGTCGATGTCGCGCAGCGCCTTCGACCCGCGCGACGTGAGGTTCTTCACGTCGTCGCCGAGGAGGAAGTCGAACATGTCGGGCCACGGCGTCGGATTGACGATGTGCGGCTCGAGCCCGTGCGCGGTCAGCATGCGCGCGAGGGCGCTCTCCGAGCCGCATCCGTCGCCGTCGGCATTGAGGTGCGTGCTGAGGGCCACCGTGCGCCCCGCGGCCAGCTCGTGGCTGAACGACATAATCGCGGTGCGTCGTGCGTCGGGAACGGCGAGAAGATCGATGGTCACGGAGTGGCCGAGAGAGGAACGGCGCCCGGAGGGGCGCCGCTCGTAAGATACTGCGTTCGCGCGAGTTGCGGTGTCGTTCGCCCGCCGTCGCGCCTCCCGATCACCGCGGCCGATCGGGCCGCAGGATTCGCTCGATCTCGAGTCGCACGTCGCGCAGATGCAGCCGCGTCATGGCGTCGCCCGTGCGCGCGAGCGCCGTCGCCGCGATGCGGTCGATCTCGAGCAGGTCGCCGCAGAGCGCGGGCCGCACGTCGGTATTGACGCTGGTGTTCGCCTCAGGACCCTGTGGCCCGCCCTGTTGCGGCCCCTGGCCGGGCGGCGCTGGCGGCGGGTTGAGGCGGGCATTCGCCGTCTCGAGGTACGAGCGCTGGAGTCCACGACGGTAGATGTCGACGCGCGGGCTCCCTGCCGAGAGCTCCGTCCAGACGGTGCGCCGAATGTCGGCGAGCATTTCCGGCAGCGTGTACAACGCCTCGCCTGGTGTCGCGAGCACCTCGTACTCCACCAAGCAGTTCAGCCGCTGCGCCGAGAGCAGCGAGTTGACGACTCCCGCTTGCGCACCACGGATGCGGTTGACGATCCCCTCCTGCTC
>JBKJMP010000326.1:0-3212 GCA_046596395.1 Gemmatimonadaceae bacterium | reverse complement strand
GTAGTCCTCCCCACGCGCATAGCGGGCGACAGGCCCACTCGGCTCGCGGCCACCATAGTCGAGCGCGACGACAATGGCGTGCGTCGTCCCCGGCACCGGCCGTCGCGAATCCCGGCGCTTCTCGGCACCGCGCTCGAGGTAGTGCATCACGCCCGCGCGCCCCGCCGCGATCCACTCGTCGAACGCGCTCGCCGTATCCACCGGCCCGAGCGCGGCAATGCCTGCGAGGTCGAACCCCAGCGCGAACGCATGCGCTTTCGCACGCTGCGCGAGCTCGACCGCCCCGATCGTCACGGCGACTTCACCGCCCAGCGCGCATAGCGCTCGACGTCTTCCGGTGGCGGCACCGCGTCGTCGCTACCGTAGGCGGTGTGCATCCGCCACCGCACGTAGTCCGTGGCGGGCAGTGGGAGAAAGGGGAACCGCTGCCACCACAGCCGGCGACGGAAGCGCCACGCGACGCGCAGCAGCGCGACTCCCGTAACGGGGTTGCGCACCGCGCGAAGCGCGAGCCGAAGGCTGAGGCGGGTCCACTGCATGCTTCAAGATAGCTTGCCCCCTCGGATTCATCGCACACGGCGCGTCGTCGATCGGCGCCGTCCTCATCCTCGGCATTGATCCCGGCTAGTGTCGCTCTGCCGGATGGACCCTGATCGGCAGCGTCGTCAGCATCACTGTTGGCTGCGGCCGAGGGAGCCCTGTGCGCACCTCGAGCCGCAGGTCACCAACGGTCGACGGCGTGATTTCGACGTCGTACGTCTCGCCGATGCCCATGCGGAACTGCGCCGGTGAGACGACGCGAGCCGAGGCCGGGAGCTCCGCGCCGTCCTTGGCGACCGGGCGCCACGTGGCGTCCGCGCCGTCTCGCCAGAGCTCCATCCAAAGGGCCGAGCGGCTCACACCCATCTGGATGAACCGCAGCCGGTACGTGGTCCCGACCCGCATGGTGAGCGGCGCCGGCGCTGCGTGCCCGTTCACCAGGACGACCGATGGGAATCCCAGGGAGTCCAGCGCCTCGGAGATTAGCACCGGGATGTCAGTCGTACGGTCTCGCACGGCGCCCGGTTCGCGCACGACGAGCGCCCCGGTGAGTCCGGCGAGCTGCTGGCGCACCTCATCGGCGTGGGTGTGGTAGATGAACGTCCCGGCCCGCGGCGGCGTAAAGCGCACGACGAACGAGTCCCCGCTCGCGATGAGGGGCGTTACCCGGCGGCCCGCGCCGCTGAAGCCGGGCACCCCGTCGAAATAGCTCTCCAGTTCGATGCCGTGCCAGTGCACGGCTGTTGGATCGGGAAGGCGGTTCACCACGGTGATCCGGACCGGCAGTCCCCGCACGAGGTCCAGCGTAGGGCCGGTGCGGAGCCCCGAGTCGGGCGGCGGTTCCCTGCCTTCCTCGTGCAGCGCGTAGCCGAAGAATGGCGCCGTCGCCGAGCCGCCTGCGTTGACCCGTACGAGCAGCCGGATGCGGCGCTCGTCCCGCGCAGTCGCGGTGGGGCGCGCGGCACCGCGCGCTGGCCGCACCTCGATGCCCATCACGAGGCCGCTCATTCCACCCGTCGCGTGGTCGGCGTGCGCGTGCGGGTCGGGCCCCGCCGGCCGCGCCAGCCCAAGCGGCGCGCGCGGGGCGAAGTGCTCGGGGATGTGGCAGTGGAAGAGCCAGTTGCCGGGCCGCTCCGGGACCCACGTCAAGCTCATGGTGGTGCCGGCTCCCATGGTTTCCGTTACCGCCCGGCCACCCGCGCCCGCGGTGTACACCGTGTCTCCGCGCCCGTCGCCGCGGCTGTCCACCCGGAAGTAGAAGCCGTGCAGGTGCATCGGGTGCAGGTCGGCCGACGCGTTGATCACGCGCCAGCGCACGGTGTCGCCCACCACGTGTCGCATCCGCTCGGTGCCGGGCCACGACCTCCCGTTGATCACCGCGAGCACGCGTCGGCGGTGCGTCCGCGCGCGGTGTACGGTGTCGGTCCACATGCCGATCACGAGCACACGGTCGCGCGTCTCGCTACGCCCTTGCCTGGCCCCCGCGCTGTCCACAACGATGGCGCCGGTGAGCTGCGCGTCCTCAAGCGTGCGGAAGTCGACTCTGCGGCGCGTGGTCGTGCCCCAGTAGTAGTACGTGCCCGGCACGTCCAGACGCAGGCGCACGGTGCGCCGTTCCCCCGGCGCAAGGGCAATCGGCGTCGCATCGGTCGGGCCCGCGGTTCGCGCGTGCAGCCCGTGGAGGCGCAGCGTGTCGGGCAGCGTATTCAGCACGCTCACCTCGGCCTCGGTTCCGGCGTGCACGCGCACGAGCGGACCCGGGATGCGCGCCACGCCGCCCTCCTCGGCAAACGCGGGCACCAGCGCGCCGGGTGCGTCAGCGCCGTCGGGGTGCCACATGGCCAGGCGCGCCTCGAGGCGTAGCACGAGCACGCCGCTGCGCATCGTGCCGCCCGCCCGCTGGTTGTCGTTCGGCTGCACACGCTCGGCGGCCCGCGTCGTTGAGCTGCGGCTCTCTCCCGGCGGCGCGGACGGCACCGGCCGGAGCAGGGAGACTGCGACGAACAGCGTAACGGGCAGTGCGCGCATGGGTTACCGCCGAAGGGGGAAACAATCCGCCAATAAGGGCGCGATCGGCATCGCGGTCAAGCCCGATTGGGGCCGAGCGCGAGGCCGAGGCGGGTCCACCACATGCGGGAAGATAGCTTTCCCGCATGAAACTCATCGCCCAGATTGCGTCGCTGGTCGGCGCGATCCTCATGCTGTCGGCCTACCTCGCCTTGCAACGCGGTTGGATGAGCCGCGAGGAACGGCGATTCAGCGCCCTCAATCTCGTCGGCGCGTCCCTCCTCACCTTCTCGGCGGTGATCGAGCGCAACCTCGGCTTCATCCTCGTGGAGGGCTGCTGGGCACTCATGTCGATCGAGGGTACACTCCGGCGGTCGGTCACCACGAACGGACATCAGGAGGTGTCGTCATGAGTCTTCCTCGCTGCTGGCTCGCCCTCGTTGCGGCGGTGTCGGTCGCAGCGCCCGCGCTGCCCGCCCAGTCCTCCGCGCTCGTCGCGCTGCGCTTCAAGGCCGCCGTGGACGCAACCGGAATCTCGCTGCGCGACGCGGTGATCGTCGTGAACGGTGACTCCATCGTCTCGGTCGGGAGCGGAAATCGTGCGGTGCCACGTGGCGTGCGCGTCATCGACCTGCGGCGCTACACCGCGATCCCCGGCATGATCG
>JBKJMP010000276.1:0-4971 GCA_046596395.1 Gemmatimonadaceae bacterium | reverse complement strand
TCCACCGAACCCCCCGCCACCCCCCCCGCCGATGTTCCTGCCCTTCCCCATGGGCGGCTTCGGTGGCGGAGGGTTTCGCGGCGGCGGCTTCGGCGGGGGGGGTGGCGGGGGGTTCGGTGGATTTGGTGGAGGAGGCGGGTTCAGTGGTGGTGGCGGCGGCTCCAACTGGTAACGACTCATGGCAATGACACTCGACAACCTCGTGACCCAGTTGAAGGCGGCGTACGGCACGCACCTCTCGTCGGTGGTGCTGTACGGATCGGCCGCATCGGGTGAGCACGTTCCGAAGAAGTCCGACTACAACGTGCTCGTGCTGCTCGATGCGATCGACGCGTCGGTGCTGGCGTCGTCGTCGGCGGTGGCGCGTGCGTGGCACGACGCGGGCAACCCGCCGCCCATGACGATGACGGTGGACGAATGGCGGCGGTCCAGCGACGTGTTTCCGATGGAGTACGCCGACATTCTCGAGCGCAATCGCGTGCTCCACGGTGCCGCACCGTTCGACGGCCTCACCATCGATCGCGAGCACCTTCGGCTGCAACTCGAGCAGCAAGTGATGGGTAAGTTGCTGCACTTGCGGCAGGGCGCGCTACTCGCCGGCACCGACGGCAAGCGCCAGGTGGCTTTGATGGAAGCAAGCCTGAGCACGATCATGGTGTTGTTCCGCGCCGTACTGCGGCTGCGGGGCGAGCGTCCGACGGGGGACAACGCGGCGATCGCATCTCGCGTGGCCGAGTTGGCAGGGTTCGATGTGGCGCCGTTCACGAGCGCGATCCGGCAGCGGGCCGGCGGGGGCGCCATCGCGCCCGCCAGCGCGGGAACGGTGCTTTCACAGTATCTCTCAGGCGTCGAGCGCCTCGTCGCCTATCTGGACACTTTCTCAACACAGGAACGGCACCCATGAAACGTCGTCGGCTATTGGTCCTGCTCCCGCTCGTCCTGAGCGCGTGCGGCTACAACACGATCCAGACGCTCGATGAGCAGGCGAACGCGGCGCAGGGACAGATCGAGGTCCAGTTGCAGCGCCGCGCCGATCTCATCGGCAATCTCGTGAACACGGTGAAGGGGCTCGCCAAGCAGGAGCTCGACGTCTTCGGTGAAGTCGCGCGAGCGCGCGGCGGGGTGACGGCCGCCGTGCAGACCGGCGACGCCGAGCAGATGGCAGCCGCCAACGCCACGATGACCGGCGCGCTCGGCCGGCTGATCGCGACCGTCGAGGCCTATCCGACGATCAAGAGTGACGCGGCGTTCCTGAAGCTTCAGGACGAGCTGGCAGGAACGGAAAACCGTGTGGCGGTGTCGCGGCAGGACTACAACAGCGCCGTGCAGCAGTACAACACGCTGATCAAGAAATTCCCAACGGTGCTCACGGCGAAGGCCACCGGCGCCAAGGAGAAGAAGTACTTCCAGGTGACGGGCTCGGAGGCACGCGAGGTTCCGAAGGTGGACTTCGGGACGCCGGCAGCGCCCGCGGCGCCGGCAACGCCCCCCACGCCGTAAACGTGTCCTCCTGAGCAACGCGACGGATCCGGACTTCCACGCTCGTGAAGGTGCAGGTCCTTCGCGTCGCTCAGGACGACAACCAGTGTTTCAGGATCGCCTCAGGGCGCTTTCGGAAACAGCGATGCGCCCTTGACCACCTTCCATCCAGTCACATCGAGCGCGCGGAGTTCCCCAAATCGCTGTTCGAGCACTGGCCCATGACCACCGAGCTGCTCCCACGCCGACTGGGCCTTCCCGGGCATGAAGGGAGCGAGTAACACCGCCTGACGCGCGAGCTGTCGCATCAGTGACGCCAGCACCCGGTCGAGCGCGGCGTCGGCTCCCGCCTTCGCAAGCGTCCACGGCGCGCTCGCTTGTACGAGCTCATTGCCGCGGCCCACGCACGCCATCGCGCGCTGCAACGCCTCGTGCAACAGGAACCCGCGAGTGCCGTCCATCGCGGCATGGTATGCGGTGATGTCATCGTCATCCGCGCGATCTGCATCGTCCCGTTCCCCTGCCGGCACCACTCCGGCGCGATACTTCTCCACCATCGCGACCACGCGGCTCACGAGGTTGCCCCACGAGTTCGCGAGGTCGGCGTTGTAGCGTTCGTCGAAGCGCTCCCACGAAAAGCTTCCGTCGCCGTCGAACGGGACCTCGCGCAGCAGGAAGTAGCGGAACGCATCGGCGCCGTGGCGCTCGATCGCCTCGTCGAGATCGAGACGCACTCCCGCCGACTTGCTGAACCGTTCTCCGCCGAACAGGACGAAGCCGTGGCCCCACACCCGTCCCGGTAACGGAAGCTCGGCTGACTTCAGCATTGCCGGCCAGATGATCGAGTGAAAGCGCGTGATGTCCTTGCCCACCACGTGCAGCTGTGCGGGCCACTGTGCGCGCCCGATTTCGCCCGGGAAGCCCGTCGCCGTGAGGTAGTTTGGCAGCGCATCGAACCAGACGTAGGTCGTCTGCACCTCGCCCGAGCTCAACGCCTTGGGGAAGGGGATGCCCCACGCGAGGCGCGACCGGCTCGCGGATACGTCCTCGAGTCCGCCCTCGATCAACGCGAGCATCTCGTTCCGGCGGCTCTCCGGCTGCAGAAACTCGGCATTGTCCCGCAGCAGCGACTTCAGGAACGGTGCATATCGCGCGAGGCGGAAGAACCAGTTCCGCTCCTCGACCCACTCGAGCTCCCGCGTGGGATGCAGCACGCACTGGCCGTCCACGATCTCCGCGTCCTGCTTGAAGGACTCGCAGCCCACGCAGTACCAACCCTCGTACGCCTTCTCGTAGAAGTCATCGGGGTTCCGCTCCAGGATGCGCTCGATGAGGGCGACGACCCCGGCGCGGTGCATCGGCTCCGTCGTGCGGATGAACTGGTCGTGCGAGATGTGCAGCCTGCGCCACATCGCCGAGAACTGCTCGGCGAGGGTGTCCACGAGGGCCTGCGGCTCGATCCCCATTCCCGCAGCGGTCTGCTCGACTTTCTGCCCGTGCTCATCCATGCCGATGAGGAAGTGGACGTCGTCGCCGCAGAGGCGCCGGTATCGCGCGATGGCATCGGCACCGATCTTCTCGTACGCATGGCCGATGTGCGGCTCGCCGTTCGAGTAATCGATCGCCGTGGTGAGGAAGTAGCGGCTCACTCGCTCTCGGTCGTCGGGGGAATGTCGATCTCGCCGCTCGCGCGGCCTCCCTCCGCCGCCGCCTCGCCGCTCGGCCTGTTGCGACGTCCGCCTCGGCGGCCCCGACGTCGCTGTGCTCGGCGCTCTCCCTCCGCCGCGTCGGACGGTGCGGCGTCGGACGGTGCGGCGTCGGCCGACGGACCAGACACCTCGACAATGGGCTCCGACACGCGCGGCGTGGGACGGGATGGGCGCGCCTCCCGCGCGGGCGCCGCGCGCGTGGGTCGCGTCTCGCGCGGGTGCGGGATCACGGGCATGTCGCCCGTGATCGCCAACTCGTCCCGCAGCTCATCGGCCTCGCCGGCTTCCACCGCGAAACGCATGGCGGGCGTTGCACGCGCAGCGGACTCCAGCGACGCCGCGAGCGGATCACCCGCAGCCGCCATCTCGGCGCGCAGCTCGGCGAGGGGCACGTTGCGCATCTCACCGTCCACCCCGCGCAAGGTCACGCGCTCGCGGAAGATGTCATTCGCGATGACCTTCTCCTCCGTGCGCGACGTGAGGATCGTGCGTCCTTCCTTCGGGTACTTCCGCCGGCTCTCCACGTAGAACTCGTGCTCGTAGCGCAGGCAGCACATCAGCCGCCCGCACGCGCCAGAGATCTGCGACGGATTGAGCGACAGCCGCTGGTCCTTTGCCACGCCGAGATTCACGGGGCGAAGCTCCGGCAGCCATGAGGCAGAGCAGTACTGCCGGCCACATCGCCCAATGCCGTCGAGGCGCTTGGCCTCGTCGCGCACACCGATCTGCTTCAACTCGATGCGCGTGCGGAACATCGACGCGAGCTCACGCACGAGCGTGCGGAAGTCCACGCGCTTTTCGGCGGTGAAGTAGAACGTCAGCTTCTTGCGATCCCACTGCCACTCAGCGTCGGTCATCTTCATCACGAGCGCGTTCGCCTTCACGCGCTCCATCGCCTTCCGCCGCGCATCGTCATCGCTCGCGCGGAGCTCCTCGTGGCGCCGGATGTCATCAGGGGTAGCGACGCGCTTCACGACGCGCGCCGGCGGAATGCCGAACAGCCCGTGCGGCACCTTGGCCGAGCGCTGCTCGGCGGCCGCGCCAATGGCGTGGACGCGGCCAAAGTCCTCTCCGCGGTCGGCGTCCACGATCACTGCGGCGGCACGCGCCGGCAGATCATCGGGCTCCCACAGGAAGAACTCCTTCCGATTTCCCTTGAACGCGATCTCGATCAGCTGGGGCACCTTTACTCCACGTACTGCCCCATCCGCATGAACTTCTCACGCCGACGACGCACGAGCTTGTCTGGTTTGAGGCGGCGGAGATCGTCGAGCTGACGGATGAGCACGTCCTGCACGGCCTTCGCCGTCACCGCGTGATCGGCGTGCGCGCCGCCTGGCGGCTCGGGAATGATCTCGTCGATCACGCGCAGCTCGAAGAGGTCGGGCGCGGTGATGCGCAGCGCACTCGCCGCCCTCTCGCGCATCTCCGGGCTCTTGCCGTCCTTCCAGAGGATCGCCGCGCAGCCCTCGACGGTGATCACCGAATAGACCGCGTTCTCGAGCATGTTCACCCGATCCGCAACACCGAGGGCGAGCGCGCCGCCGGATCCGCCTTCGCCGATGACCGTCGCGATGATCGGCGTCTCCAGGCGGCTCATCTCGAACAGGTTGCGCGCGATCGCCTCGCTCTGTCCGCGCTCCTCCGCGCCGAGTCCCGCCCACGCGCCCGGCGTGTCGATGAAGGTGATCACCGGCGTGTGGAATTTCTCGGCGAGCTTCATGAGCCGGAGTGCCTTCCGGTAGCCTTCGGGATGCGCCATGCCGAAGTTGCGCTTGAGATT
>JBKJMP010000200.1:0-5274 GCA_046596395.1 Gemmatimonadaceae bacterium | reverse complement strand
GCCCTGCACAAGGGTCAAGTGCAATGCGCGTCAAAACACGATGTACCGAAAGGGCCGCTTCTTGATGTCGGCGAACAGCAGCCCCATCTGGCGTTGCGCCTCGGCGATCGCGTTCGTGAGCGCGCTGTCCTGCATCAGGCGGCCCGCCGTACCCCGGGGCTCATCCAGTTGCGCGCGAATGAGGGTCATCTCGTTGCGGATGTCGGCGACCTCCGCGAGTAACGTGCTGTCCTTCCGAAGGCGTCCAAGCGACGTGTTCGGCGAGGCCACCAGCGCGCGGACGGAATCGGCTCGCGCCATGACTCTCCCCACGCGGTCCATGAGCCCCCCGCGCAGGATGAGGCCCGCGCTGCCGTTGCCCTCGAGGGAACGCACGAGCCGGCCCATTTGCGCCGTGGTACGCGCCAGCGCCGGCAGCCCCGGCCCTCCCGGCTGGTTCAGGAAGGCCCCCGCTGTGCCCTCCGTGCCGGACATCTGCCCGGAGAGCGTCTTGATGTTGCTGATGATGGCCGGGAACTCCTTCGATGCGAGACTGAACTCGCCGGCCGCTGCCTCGAAATCGGACTGTGGCTTCGCGTGTATGGTGTCGCCCGACTGAACCATGGCGGCGCTGATCGCTCCCGCTGTCAGGTACACCACGGGGGAACCGACCAGAGAGCCGCCGGCACGAACCTGCGCTACCGCGTCGCGCCGGATGACGGGCCGGTATTCCTCGAGCACCTGCATCGAGACCATCAATCGCGACGCCGAATCCAACGAGAGCGGGAGGAACTCAATGTCGGTGACCTTCCCGACCTTCTTGCCGGCGAGCCACACTTCGGAGCCCTTCAGCAGTCCTCGCGCCTCGCTCAGGACCGCATGCAGAACGAACGTATCGCCACGCAAGCGGCCAAGCGGCGCGTATTTCAGCGTCGCGAACACGATGATCGTGAGGAGGATGGCGGCTATGGCGCCGCCGCGGACGTCAGACCAGGAGTGCCGGCGCGCCATCGGGCGAGGGGAGGGATACCGGGACGGAAGGGAAGGGTGCGATCGAGCATTCGCAAGGCGTGGACCAGCGCCCCGCGGTTGCTACGAAGCCCCCGTCCGCGGACGGAGCGGAGGGGGCTTCACGACGACAGGCGGATGCGCGCGACAGGAGTCGAACCTGCGACCTCTTCCTTCGGAGGGAAGCGCTCTATCCAGCTGAGCTACGCACGCGAAGCCGACGACGCGGACCTGAGGAACAGCCGCCGACGGGAGCGCTAATAGTACTCGATCGGCTTCCGCATTCCAACTTCCGGGTGCGGGAACCCATCCCCTGGCGCATTGTGACGAATTCGCAGCCCGCGCTAGTTGTTGAGGATAGACATGACTGACCACGCGATCATCCACCAGGTTCTGGCCGGCGACGTCGAGGCGTTCTCACGCCTCGTCGATCGCCACTATGACCGGTGTGCCCGGATCGCCTACCGCATCCTCGGCAATCGCGAGGACGCCGAGGAGGCAATCCAGGACGCGTTTCTGCGCGCGTTCCGGGCCTTGGGCAGCTATGAGGATCGTGAGCGGTTTTCGGCGTGGCTCACGCGAATTCTCGTCAATCAGTGCCGGACGGTGCGCGCCCGCCTGGATCGTCGGGAAGCGGTCTTCCACCCGCTGGACATCGGTATCGCCGAGACGCTCGCGACCGTCACGCCGGACGAGAGTGCCTGGCCAGACCTGGAGCATGCGCTCGCACAGCTACCGGCCGAGCAGCGGGAGGCGGTCGTCCTGCGCTACGCGGACGACCTGACGTACGAGGAAATGTCGCGCATCACCGGCGCGGGAGAGTCCGCGCTCAAGATGCGGGTGCAGCGCGCGTTCGTGCGCCTACGGGCTTTACTGGGGGAGGTCGTCAGTGTCTGACGTCGAATTCGAGCGGCGCGTGAGCCGCGCGCTCCGGGCGCCGGTCCCGACCAGCGCGCGTGCCAAGGCGGCCATCATGGAAAACGTGCGTCGAGTTGCGGCGGAGCGTGTGCCGTCGCGCGCCTTCGCCCTTCCGCTGTCGCGCGGCACACGTCATTCGCTGATCGGTGTGGCGCTCGCCGCGGGAATCGGTTCAGTCACCACCATGACGGCGACGT
This sequence comes from Gemmatimonadaceae bacterium, assembly GCA_046596395.1. Lineage (GTDB taxonomy): Bacteria > Gemmatimonadota > Gemmatimonadetes > Gemmatimonadales > Gemmatimonadaceae > AG11. The sequence continues at coordinate 3,172 of JBKJMP010000200.1, read as the reverse complement.
CGCGATCGAACGACGACGGTGCTGTCGTGGAGCATGCCAGCGTCTCAAGCATGGTGATCGGCGATTCCGTCGTGGACCGGGTGCGCGACACCGTGCGCCTCGTTCGGCTGATCTTCGATGCTCCTTCTGCGCGGCACGTGGCCGTGGTGGGCGACTTCAACGGCTGGCGCCCCGACTCAACCCCGCTCGTGCGCGATGCGCGCACGGGCCGGTGGGGAGTGACCCTCGCACTGCATGATGGCGCGCACCGGTACGCGATCGTCATCGACAACACCCGGCGGGCGATCGATCCCTCGTCCCGATCCGTCGGTGAGGATGGGCGGGTCCATTCACTCCTCCGCGTGGCGCGAGCCGCGAACTGACGCGCCGGGCGCTCCGCGCCCGATCCATATCACACAAAGGACCCTGTGGTGCGATCTCTTCGAGTCGCGCCGTCGCGGCGCGCACTCGTGCTTCGCGTCGCCGCCGCGACTGCGCTGTCTCTCGGCTACCTCGACCTCATCCGCGGTGGGATCACCGTGGCGCCAGTGCTCCTCGTCATCGGGTACATCGTACTGGTGCCAGCAATGATTCTCTCATGGCGATGACCCGACGCGCGGCACTCGAGCACGCACCACCAGCGGCGCCATCGTATGGCATCGCGGCGATCGTCGGGGCAGTCGTGCTCGCGCTTTACATGGTCACCCTCGCGCCGACGACCGCGATGTGGGACGCGAGCGAGTACATCACCGCCGCCTACACGCTCGGCATCCCGCATCCGCCAGGGAACCCGCTGTTCGTGCTGCTTGGACGCGTCGCCTCGCTCGTGCCAGTAGGGTCCGTCGCCGTGCGCGTCAACACGCTCGCGGCCGTATGCAGCGCGCTGTCCGCCGCGCTCTGGTTCCTCGTCGCCGAGCGCGTGTTGACGGCATGGTCGCCGCTTCGGTGGACGCGCATCGTGGGCGGCTGCATGGCGGCGCTCCTGAGCGCCACGGCATTCACCGTATGGAACCAGAGTGTCGTGAATGAGAAAGTCTACACGGTTTCGCTTGCCTTCTTCGCGATCGTGTCATGGCTCATGGTTCGCTGGTGCGACGATCCCGACGGCCGCGTTGCCGATCGGCTGCTCGTCATCATTGCGTATCTGATCGGACTGGGGTACACCAATCATCCGGCCGGACTGCTCGTCGGTCCAGCCGTGGCGCTCGCGGTCCTGGTCCGCCGTCCGCGAACGATCCTCCGGTGGCGTCTTCTCCTCGCCGGCGCTGCGGCCATGCTGTTCGGTCTCACGCCGTTTGCCTTCGAGCCGATTCGTGCGGCCTGGCATCCACCGCTGAACGAGGGCGAGCCCACCGGGTGTGCAGACAAGATCGGCTTTCGCTGCACATTCTCGAGCGTCACGCACGAGCGGCTCATGGCGAACATCAACCGCGACCAGTACGGCAAGCCGTCGTTGTCGGAGCGACAGGCGCCGCTGGCCGCGCAGGTCGACATGTGGTGGCTCTACTTCAAGTGGCAGTGGCTGCGAGACTCACGCGGTGTGCAACCCTTCGTGCAGACCACCCTCGCGGTCGCCTTCCTCGCGCTGGGCTTACTGGGAGGCGCGGCGCACTGGCGGCACGACCGTGCGTCGTTCTGGTTCTTCGGCCCACTCGTGTTCACCGTCACGTTCGCGCTCGTCTACTACATGAACTTCAAGTACGGCGCGTCGCAGTCACCTGGCCTCGTCGGCGTCGAGCGCGAAGTACGCGACCGCGACTACTTCTACCTCTGGAGCTTTTCGACCTGGAGCGTCTGGTCCGCGATCGGCCTCGCGTCGATCTGGAGGATCCTGGCCGCCGGACTCTCGGTGCCAGAAACCCGGCGCTGGATTGCGACAGCGCCGATTCTGCTGTTCGGAGCGATTCCGCTCGTCGCGAACTGGCGCGACGCCTCTCGCGCCGGTGAGACCGCCACACGCGAGTGGGCCCTCGACCTGCTCAACTCCGTCGAGCCATACGCGATCCTCGTGACCATCGGGGACAACGACACCTTCCCGCTCTGGTACGCGCAGGAAGTCGAAGGCGTCCGCCGCGACGTGACGGTGGCCGTGACATCGCTGCTGAACACCGACTGGTTCCCTCGCGGTCTCCTTCGGAGGCCACTCGAGCCGTACGATGTCGCCAAGGGCCCAGCCGTGTATCGCGACATTGCCGGCCCGCCTCCGACGACGCCGATCTTCTCGCTCACACGCGACCAGCTCGACTCGGTGCCGGCGTACATCGACGTCCGCGAACCGCAGGTCTTCCAGCACGGTGACCTGCGCGCGATAGTGGATCCGCGACGACTCGAGTATGGCGTGCCCACGCGCGGCGACCTCCTCGTGCTCCAGTTGCTCAAGGACAACCTCGGCATACGCCCGGTTTACATCTCCCGCACCACGGGCTCGTACACGCAGGCGCTCGGACTCGAGCCGTATGCCCTCGTGCACGGCCTCGCATCCAAGATCTCGCCGACGCAGGTGAGGTCTTCCCCCGACACCGTTCGCGTCACGGGAAGCGGACATGTGGACCTGCCTCGAACCCGCGCACTGTGGGCAGGGTATGGCGCACCTGCCTCGATGGTACGTCGCGGCGACTGGGTAGACAGGCCGTCCGTCAGCATTCCGTATGCCTACCTCGGCACCGCCTTCCTGCTCGCTGAGCTCGCGGCGATGCGCGGCGAGACAGCGGAGTCCGACAGGATGCGCCGCTCCGCCATGGACCTCGCCGAGGCGACGAGAACGCTCGACCTGTTCCTGCCGGATGAGGAGTCGCGTGAGGCCCCGAGGGTGAACGGCGACTCGCGAGCCCCGCGAGGAGTGCCCGTGCTTCCGTAGTGACGTACGTCGCTGGCCCGCGCCTGGGTACCCGCATAGCTTCGTCGCCGATGCGACTTCGACTCTGTGGGACCCTCCTCGCGTTCATCCTCGCGGCATCAGCTGCCGGCGCACAGGCGCCACGGCCGCTCGTACGCGTCATCGGAACCGGTGGCACCATCGGCTCCGCGGGTGACTACTGGGGTGGCAACACGACACGCGTGCCCATCGAAGCGCTGCTCCGCATCCCCGGCGTGGACAGTGTCGCGACCGTGGAGACGGAGCAGTTCCTGAACGTTGGCTCGAGCGCGATCGGCCCCTCCCGATGGCTCGAACTGTCTCGGCGTGTGACCGAGG
>JBKJMP010000121.1:0-3838 GCA_046596395.1 Gemmatimonadaceae bacterium | reverse complement strand
TGCCTGGATGATCTCGAGGCCCTTCTGGACGGTCGTGCGGAAGTGCTCGCCCCCAGCGACCTGGTCTGCCATATAGATGTAGTAGGGGCGCACGCGGGCCTTCAGCAGTTCATGCATCAGCTTCATCATGATCTGCGGGTCGTCATTCACGCCCTTCAGCAGCACCGTCTGGCAGCCGAGCGAGATGCCGGCCCTCGACAGGCGGTCCAGTGCAGCAACGGCCGCCGGCGTGAGCTCGCTTGGATGGTTGAAGTGCGTGTTCATGAAGATCGGATGGTACTTCTGCACCATCTCGCAGAACTCCGGCGTCACGCGCTCCGGGAGGTGCGACGTGATGCGGCTGCCGAGCCGGATGATCTCGATGTGCGGGATCGCGCGAAGGCGCTGGAAGATGTACTCCAGCCGCTGGTCGCTCAGCATCATCGGGTCGCCGCCCGAGAGGATGACGTCGCGGATTTCCGTATGTGCAGCCAGATACTGAAACGCAGATTCGTACTGCTTGAGCGAGATCTTCTCCGGGTCACCAACCTTGCGACGCCGCGTGCAGAAGCGGCAGTAACTCGCGCAGACCGGGCTCACCAGGAACAGCGCGCGGTCGGGATACCGGTGCGTGATGTTCGGGACGGGCGAGTCGCCGTCCTCGTCGAGCGAGTCGATCACGCCGTCCACGATCTCGAGCTCCTGCACCGTGGGCACGAACTGTTGCCAGTTCGCGTCGCCGACCTCCTGGATCTGGTCGAGCGACTCCTTCGTGATCCGCATCTGGAAGTTGTCGAACGCGGGGCGCAGGGCCTCGACGTCGATCTCTCGCTCCGCGGCTTCCTCCCCGAACCGTGTGGCGACGTACGCTCGCAGCTGCTCGAGCGTGCTGATGCTGTCGTCGCGCAAGGTCTTCTGCCAGTCGCTCATCGCGTAGCTGCTCCGCGCTCGTGTTGGGTGAGGCGTGTGGTGAGGATGATCCGGTCGTCGGCCGGGGCGTAGAAATCGCGCACGCGGGCGGCTTCGGTGTAACCGCCGCGTGCGTAGAACTCCCGGGTGTGCGAGTAGTCAGCGCGCGACGACGTCTCGACGACGAGCAATCGCGCTCCACGCACTCCGAGCTCCTGCTCCACCCACCGGACCAGCGCGCGTCCCACACCGCGCCGTTGCGCGGCGGCGTCCACGGCGAGCCAGTAGAGGTCGTACGTCCCGTCGGTCGCGGGGGTAGGTCCGAAGCAGACGTAGCCAACGAGCGTGTCGCCCTCGGCGAAGGCGCCGATGCACTCGTAATCAGGACGTGCAGACAGACCAGGTGCAGATCCTTCGCTTCGCTCAGGATGACAAATGGCGCGCTCAGGATGACACGCGTCGAAGACCTCGAGCGCCACGGCGACCTCCTCGGTCGAGAAGGCGGCGGTGCCGATCAACAGCTCCTCGATGCGGGGGCGATGCTCAGGACGGAGCGGCGCGAGACGCATCCGCCGTCAGGCTCCGCCGAGCGCGAAGAGGTCGAGCTCCAGGTCCGCTTCGGAGACGCCGGAGAGGCGCTTGGCCATCATCCACCGCTCCATCGTGGTCGAGCTGTCACGCGAGCGCTCGAGAGCGAGCTCGCACACGCGGCGCACCAGCGGTCCGTACTCGATGCCGGCGACACGCGCCATGCGCGCGAGCCCCGCTCCCGGGGAGATATCTGGATTCGCATTCACCTCGAGGATCCATGGACGTCCGCGCTCGTCGATGCGGAGATCCACGCGGCCGTAGCCCGCGCCGCCCGTGATGCGCCATGCGGCCATCGCGATCCGGCGAAGCTGCGCGGCCACGCCCGCGGGCAGACGCGCTGGACACCTCGGCGCGGAGCCGAGGTCCTCGTCGCAGCCTTCGTCCCACTTCGAGCGGTAGGTGACGATGCGCCACATCCCCTTGGGCATGTTGCCGAAGTCGATCTCGGCGATGGGGAGGATGGTGTCACCCAGAATGCCAACGTTCACCTCGCGGCCGTCCACGTAGCGCTGGACGAGGATCTCGTCCCACCGCTCGAGCATCGCCTCGACGCGCTCGGTGAGCGCGCGTGTCGTCCGCACCACCGAGCGCTGCTCGATGCCGATCGACGCGTCCTCGGCGGCGGGCTTGCAGATCGCCGGAAATCCGACGGCCGGGATTGGTCCTCCGCGGCGAACGAGGGCGAACTTGGGAACCGGAAGACCGGCGCGCTCGAGCGCGGCGTTGACGATGTGCTTCTGGAGCGTGAGCGACGTCGTCCAGCTCGAGCTGCCGGTGTAGGCGAGGCCGAGCAGCTCGAGCACGGAGATGACGGGCGGCTCGAGGGCCGCGACGCCGTCGATGGATTCGCAGAGGTTGAAGACGAGGTCCACGCGGGCTCGTCGGAGCTTGTCGATCCACCGCGCGTCGGGCGTAACGGGGACGCGGACGATCACGTTGCCCTCACCCGCCAGCGATTCCTCGACCGCCTCGACCGTTCCGAGAATCGCCATGTCGGCAGACGGCGCCGTAGCGCTCGCGCCGTCGAACAGGATTCCAATCTTCACGCGTGGCTCCGGCCGAGAGGGACGTGCTGCCGCTCAGCGGCGACGTGAAGGCATGCGCCGATGAGCGCGTCGTAATCCAGACCGGCCGCGCGAGCGGCCTTGGGTAGGCAGGAGTTGTCGGCCGCGTCGGGGAGAATGCCCGGGAGCGGATTCACCTCGACGATGTTCGCGCGGCCGTCGGCGTCGAGCCGGACGTCGATGCGCGACCAGTCGCGACAGCCCAGCGCGTGATAGGCGCGGAGGACGACGTCCTCGATCTCGGAGCGGAGCGCGTCGCTGACGTCAGCAGGGCAGGAGAAGATGTCGAGCGGATTCTCCGGGCGGTCCCAGAGCCACTTTGCCTCGAAGCCGTAGATCGGGACGGCGCCGGGGGGCAGGGAGTCGAAGTTGATGCCGACGATCGGGAGCACGCGTGCGGCCGTGCCGTTGCCGAGCACGCCGCAGGTGAACTCGGCCCCGGAGAGGAAGGTCTCGACGATGACCGGCTGTTCGTACCGTTCAAGCAACTCGATGACGACGTGCGCCAGGTCGTTCCGCGACGCGACGTAGTTCCGCTCGGTGATTCCCTTGGACGAGCCTTCGTGGACGGGCTTGGCGAACAGCGGCAGCCGCGGGTGACGCGCGCTGAGGGTGCGCGCTTCCTCGGGTGTGCGAACGAGCCACCAGTCGGCCGTGGGGACGCCGCGTGCGCGGAGGATTTCCTTGGTGCGGGCCTTGTCGAGGCAGAGCGCGAGCGTGAAGGGATCGCTGCCCGAGTACGGCACGCCGTAGAACTCGCAGATCGCGGGGACGTGTGCCTCGCGGTTCGGCCCGCGGAGCCCTTCGGCGATGTTGAAGACGATGTCGGGGCGCGCGTCGCGCAGGCGCTGCGGGAAATCGTCGGTGGCTTCGAGGCGAATGACGTCGCCATGGTGGCCGAGCGCGCGGGCGACGGCGTCGATCGTCGCGATGGAGTCCCACTCGGCGAATTCGTCGTCGCCCGCGGCGACGACAGCGGGCGCGGCGAGCGTGGCCACGCCAGCGCCGTTACTGGGCGGCTCCTCGTCGGCGAGCACCAGCTCCGCCGCGTGCTCCGCGGCGGTGGGCTCAGGCTTTTGATTGTACGCGAAACCGATGCGCGTCATCCAATCCCGGAATAGGATTTTGCACTGCGTCGAGGAGTCGAAGCGTCGGGGCGCGTGAGCTCCGGCGATGATGCCGGCCCAGCACAGCCACTCGAGCGAGAATCTCCCAACGCGCACGCGGGCAAGACGCACGCCACGTGCAACGCGCCTATGATACCAATTCCGGATTTTTCGCGCAATGAAAAATAT
>JBKJMP010000374.1:0-17813 GCA_046596395.1 Gemmatimonadaceae bacterium | reverse complement strand
GCTACGGCAACCGCACCGCCCGCCAGCATCAGCGGTATCGCGCGCACCAGCGTGGCCGACGTAAGCGCATACCACGACCCGACCGAGCCATTCCACATCGCGGACATTGCCGGACCGGCCGGATACCCTCCCGCCCACAACAGCGCGATGCTGACGGCGGCGAGCGCTGCGAGAACGGCCGCGGCGAGCAAGAGTGGCTTGAAGATCGGCATGGTCCTCAAAGAAGCGCGAACAAGGCGCTCGGTGTACACTTGTCGCCCGATGCAGGCACCAGCGGAAAGTGCGCTCGGCGCACCGGTGACGGTAGCGGAGATCCAGCGCCGCTGGAGAATGCTCGCGCTGATCGCGCTCGCCGAGCTCCTCGGCATGAGCGTGTGGTTGGGGGCGAACGCCGTGGCACCGCAGCTGGCGGAGCGGTGGGCGCTCTCCGCAGGTGAAACGGGGTGGTTGAGCACCAGTGTGCAACTGGGGTTCGTGCTCGGCACGGCGCTCGCGGCGCTCCTGAATCTCGCGGACACTCTTCCCTCCCGGTGGTACTTCGCTGCGGCAGCGACAGCTGCAGCCCTCGCCAACGCGGCGCTGCTGGTGGTGCCGGGCTTCCGGTCTGCGCTCGCATGTCGCGTGCTCACCGGCGTCTTCCTGGCGGGCGTGTATCCCCCGACGATGAAGATGGCAGCGACCTGGTTTCGCGATCGTCGTGGGCTGGCCATCGGAATCGTGGTCGGCGCGCTCACGATCGGAAAGGCAGTGCCCTACCTCGTGCACGCGGTGCCGGGCGCTGGTGTCACACCGGTCATCCTCGCCGCCTCGGTTGCCGCGGTGCTCGCGGCGGTCCTCGTCGCACTCTTCTACCGTGACGGACCTGCACCATTCCCGCGACGGCCATTCACGCTCGCCTTGGCCGGCGCGGTGCTGCGGAGCACGGAGTATCGTCAAGCCCTCGGTGGCTACGTCGGTCACATGCTGGAGCTTTACGCGTGCTGGGTGTGGCTTCCATCGTTTCTCGCCGCCAGCGTGCTCGCGCGAGGTGTCCCTGCAGACGAGTCGGCGGGCTGGGTCAATGTCCTGTCCTTCATCGTGATCGCAGCGGGCGCGATCGGCTGTGTGATCGGGGGCCAGCTCGCGGACAGGATCGGACCCGTACGTCTCGTCGTGATTGCCATGGGTGTGAGCGGAGCCTGCGCACTCCTGACACCCCTCGTCTACGGCGCACCTTTACTCGTACTGATTCCGCTGCTCGTCGTGTGGAGCGTGTCCGTCATTGCCGACAGCGCTCAATTCTCGTCTCTTGTCACACGCGTCGTGCCACCGCATGCAGTGGGCACCGCCCTCACGCTGCAGACGTCCATCGGATTCCTGGCGACGACGATCACCATCCAACTCGTTCCCGTGCTCGTCGGTTATGTGGGCTGGCGCTACGCGTTCCCGATGCTCGCCATCGGTCCCGCGTTGGGCATCATGGCGATTCGACGCTTGCGCGAGCGGTAGCGTTCAGCCCAAACCAAGCATCGCCCGGCCCACGGTATCGCGGTCGCGGGGAACCTCGCTAACCACTCCATCGCAGATGACGAGCACGCGAGAGCTGAGTGCAAGCACCTCGTCGAGGTCACTCGAGTAGAGCACGACAGCGGCCGAACGCGCGCACGCGCCCCGCAGGTGCTGGTGAACGCTTGCCGTGGCGCGCACGTCCAGGCCTCGAGACGGGTTCTCCACGACCAGGGCTTCCGGCGCGGGCTCCTTCTCGGTCGCTGACAGCTCGCGGGCGAGAATGAGCTTCTGCTGGTTTCCGCCCGAGAGCGTTCGCATGCGCGCCGACGGGGACGACGCGCGGATGTCGAATGTCTCGATGGCGCGTGCCGTGCTCGCGGCAATTGCACTCCAGTCGATGCGTCCCCGTCGTCGTGAGGCGCCGCGCAGCGCGACGTTCTCGGTGAGCGACCGGTCGAGAAGTATGGCATCATGATGCCGGTCCTCGGGCACGAAGCCGACGACCGCCGGCCGATCGAGCGTACCCGATGCGGGGCGAGCGCGTCCGGCGAGCGCGCGCAGGAGCTCGCGGTGTCCCGCCCCTTCAACTCCAGCGATGCCGAGTAGCTCGCCACCGCGCACGGTGAAGGTCGCATTGCGGACGCGTAGCCGACCGCCGTGGTCGGCCACCGAGAGACAATCGGCGCGAAACACTACGGCACCTGTGGATTGCATTGCGACGCTGGGCACGGGCGCGGCCGCAGGCTCCCCGAGCATCGCCTGAATCAGCCGCCCTTCGCTGGAGTCCACGACCGACTCCGCATGTACGACCCGTCCGCGTCGTAGCACGGTGACATCGTCGGCGACGGCGAGTGCCTCGCGGAGCTTGTGTGTGATGAGGACCGCCGCATTGCCGGCGTCGACGTAGGCACGGAGCCAGCGCAGGAGATCGTCGATCTCCGCCGGCGCGAGCACCGCGGTGGGCTCGTCGAGGATGAGGAGCGTAGCGCGCCGGGCGAGCGCCTTCGCGATCTCTACCCTTTGCTGTGCTCCAACGGAGAGATCCTGCACGCGAGCCTCTGGATCGAGCGCGAATCCCGTGCGCTCGGCCATCTCGCGCACGCGTGCGGTCAGGTCCGAGGAACGAAGTCGCCCGCGTCCGCCGAGTGCGAGATTCTCTCCAACGGTCATGGCCGGAACCAGCGTGAAGTGCTGGTGCACCATCCCGATTCCCGCCGCCAGCGCGTCGAGTGGCGACGTGATGCGTGTGTCCCGTCCCGCCACCCGCATGTGGCCTCTGTCAGCGCGGACGGTTCCGTAGGCGATCTGCATCAACGATGTCTTTCCCGCACCGTTCTCGCCTAACACCGCGTGCACCGTTCCGGGGCGCACGGTGAGCGATGCACCGTCGAGTGCGACGAGGGGCCCATATGCCTTGCTCACACCGATCAGCTCGAGCGCGGCCAGCTGGTGCGTCACGGGAGAGGGTACATGGTCGCTAGAGCCCAGTGGGCGCCGCGATGAATGACCACGGCAGCTGGAAATGGCGCTCGATTTCCTGACCGAGCGCGCGCACGCCGAACGTCTCGGTGGCGTAGTGGCCGACGTACAGTAGTGCGATCCCCAGTTCCGCTGCCTCGATCGCGGTGTGATGCGGGCCTTCGCCAACGATCATCGTGTCCACGCCTGCGGCCGCGGCCTCGCGAAGCGTTTCACTCGATGCTCCGGCGCCGGTACAGATCGCCCAGCGATGCGTTTGCCTGTCTGCCGGGACCGGGCTCGCGACGAGCGCCCCGCCACCGAGCCTCGCGACGACGCCTGCCCGCTCCATGAGAGCAGACGTCGCAATGTTCGCCAGCCCCATCACGCCGACGGTGATGGACTGGTACCGGCCGAAACCCTGGGCCGGCTCGAGGCCCAGCTCGCGCGCCAGCAGCGCGTTGTTGCCGAGTGTGCGGTGGACGTCGAGCGGAAGGTGCACACTGTAGACCGCCACGTCGCTCGCCAGAAGGCGCCGGAAGCGCTCATACGTGCGGCCACGCAGCGGCTGGGCGCCGCTCCAGAAGAGGCCGTGATGAACGACCAGCAGGTTGGCGTCCGCATCGATGGCTCCCTGGATCGTCTCGAGGGATGCATCGACAGCGACGGCCACGCGGCGGATAGCGCTACGGTTCTCCACCTGCACGCCGTTCACCGCCCCGGTGTAGTCGGGAATGTCGGCAATCGCGAGCACGGAATCGAGGTGGGCCGCGATGCGGCTCAGCGGAACGCCGGCGTCCGACGCGTGATCGGTCATGCCTACTTCTTCGCTGCGAGCGGAGTGAAGCGTCCCGCGCGCATCTCCGCGCGCACCGAGTCCACCGACCGGATCGTCGCAAGCGGAATGCGCGACTGAAGCGCCGGGTTGAGGACGAGCGACACCACGTCACTCGCGCTACCGAGCTTGATTACGCGCGGCTGGAAACTGCCGTCGTGCACCTCGCGCGCGACGGTGAGGAAGGCGTGCGGCAGGTCGATTACGACGCTGCCGATCGTGATCTCGGAAGCGACCGCGTTCTGGTTGGAGTTCGATCCGACAACGAGCGTGCGCCCGTTCTCTCTCGCGGCCTGAAAGACCCCAAGGCCGGCGGCATCGGCGTTCTGGAACACGATGTCGGCGCCTCGGCTGATCTGCGCGAGCGCTTGCTCCTTCCCGGCGCTGACGTCGTCCCAGTTTCCGATGTAGGAGCTGAGGAGCTTGACCTTTGGGTTCACGGCACGTGCACCTTCTTCGAACGCTGCGAAGCTTTCCTTCACCGGCGGTAGCTCGGTTCCTCCGATGGCCCCGAGGACATTTGACTTGGTCATTGCCCCTGCGACCATTCCGGCGAGGTACGAGGCATCCGCGAAAGCGAACTCGATTCCCGCAACGTTCGTCCCGCTCGACATGCTCGACGTGGTTACGAACACCGACTTGGGATAATCCGGTGCCACGCGCTTCGCGGCATCCTGGAACTCGAATCCGTGACCGAAGATTAGGTCGTAGCCCTGCGCTCCATACTGACGGAACTGCTCCTCGAACTCCGCGGGGGTCTTTGTTTGGATGTGGCTGACGGAAGCTCCGAGGCTGTCCTTGATGCGCATGAGGCCCTGATACGCGCCGCCATTCCACGACTGGTCGCTGATGGGTCCTGGCGTCAGCAGGGCGACGCGGAAGGGCTTCGCGCCGGCTGCGGAATCGGATGGGCGTTTGTCCACGCCGCCCGAGCAACCAACGACGAGAGCCAGCGCCAGCAGGACGAATGGGACGGACATGCGTCGCGTATGCATTATTCGAATAAGTAGTTGTTTGACAAGAGGTTATGCGACAGGCATCGCCGGGCTAGTCGAAATCAGTGCGGCCGTTCCCAAGGATCAGGTCCAGCACGCGGTCGAGGTCGTCGTGGCTGAAGAACGAGATCTTTATTGATCCTCGCTCCCCTCCCAGCGACTGGAGGGAGACGTCGGTCTGGAGTCGCTTGCGAAGCTGCGACTCGATGCGGCGCACCGCGGGGTCGGTGCTCTCGGCGGTCGTCGAGCGCTCCGGCGCCTTCTGCCGTCCGGGCCTGTCCGACGCCATTTCACGCGCCCGAGCCTCGACGTCACGGACGGAAAGCTGCCGTGCGACGATCTCGTTCGCGAGCTCGAGTTGTCGGCGGGGATCCTTCACGGCCAGCAAGGCGCGCGCGTGTCCGGCGCTGATCTGCGCCCCTTCGACCATCTCACGCACCGCGGGGGGCAGCGTCAAAACCCGTAGCAGATTTGTGATCGTGGTGCGGTCCTTCCCTACCGCGTCAGCCACCTGCTGTTGCGTGAGGTCGAACTCCTTCATGAGCCGCTGGTACCCCTCAGCCTCTTCGAGGGCATTGAGGTCGCTCCGCTGCAGGTTCTCCACGAGCGCCAGCGTGAGCATTTCGCGATCGTCAAAGTCCCGAACGACGGCAGCAATCTCGGTCCAACCGAGCCTGGTGGCTGCTCGGAGGCGCCGCTCGCCGGCGACCAACTCCCATCCACCGCCACCCTTTCGGCGGACGGTGATCGGCTGCAGAAGTCCCGACGCACGAAGCGACGCCTCGAGCTCGGCCAACGCAGTCTCCGAAAACGTGCGCCTGGGCTGGAAGCGGTTCGGAATCACGTCCGCGATACGAACGACCTGTAGGTCGGACTGGGACCGATCCGGCGCCGGTGCGGGAGCCGCGTTCTCGCGCTGCGACCTGGCCGTGGAGATAAGCGCCTCGAGCCCGCGGCCGAGGCGGCGTGGCGTGTCCGCGCTCATTGGGTTGCCTCGCTGGACGACTGGTCGGTGCGTGCTTCACGCACCATCAGCTCGTCCGCTACGGCCATGTACGCCTGTGCCCCGATGCTCTGAACGTCATAGAGTACGATCGGCTTACCGAAGCTCGGCGCTTCTGCGAGGCGGACATTGCGCGGGACGACCGCGTCGAAGACGAGCGCGCCGAAGTAGTCCCGAGCTTCTGTGGCCACCTGCCTCGAGAGGTTGAGGCGGGCGTCGTACATCGTGAGCAGGACGCCCGAGATGCCCAGCGTCGGATTCAGGCCATGCTGCAGCAGGTGCACAGTATTGAGGAGCTGACTCAGCCCTTCCAATGCGTAGTACTCGCACTGCAGGGGGATCAGCAGGGTATCGGCCGCTGCGAGCATGTTGAGCGTGATTAGTCCCAGCGAGGGCGGGCAATCGATGAGGATGTAATCGTACTCGTCGCGGACGCTGGCGATCGCCTCGCGCATTCTCCCCTCTCGTCCACTCATGCTCACCAACTCCACTTCGGCGCCCGCCAGGTCTGGGGTGGCTGGGAGGACGTCGAGGCGAGGAAACTGCACGGCGCGCTGGCGCGCCTCGGCAATCGATGATCCGCCGATGAGCACATCGTAGGTCGTGGATTCAAAGCTGCCACGTGGCACACCCACGCCGCTCGTCGCATTCCCCTGCGGATCGCCATCGATCAGCAGGGTGCGCTTCTCGGCGATCGCGAGACTGGCTGCGAGGTTCACGGCGGTCGTTGTCTTTCCGACCCCACCTTTCTGATTTGCAATCGCGATGACGCGAGCCACGTCCGCTCCGTGCTGGTGAGGGCTGCCTTGCCGCTCAACAACCTAACCGCGACGAGCGGCGGAGGCACGTGGCATTCGGATGGTGTCACGTGAAACGCGGCTTGCCGGTAACGGCGAGGCGGCAGAGCATTGGCCCTGCCGCCTCGATGAGCCACGACGATCAGTTCTACGGGCGTGCGCCCGGCTCGAACTTCCAGCGGGCAGAGACGAACACGGTGACAGTGAGCTGCCCAGGGTTCACGGGAGTTGGCTCCGCCTGCATCGAGGCGACCTTGCCGCGCACGGCCATGTCGTACATCGGGCGCGGGGGTACGGTCGGACCCCCCGTGGAGAGCTCGAGTAGCGCCCCCAGCGTGCCGCCCGCGGCACGCGCCATCGCCTCGGCATCCGCTCGCGCGTTTGCCACGGCATCCGAGATCGCCAGTCGACGGGCCTCATCGATGGACGACGCATAGAAGCCAAGGCTGTTGATCATGTTCGCGCCGGCGACCAAGGCCGCGTCCACGATGGCACCGGCCTGTTCCGGGCGCTTCGTTTCGGCACGCACGGTGTTGGTGACCACGTACGCGGCAACGCGGGGTGAGTCGCCGTCCTTATCGTACCGCATCTCGGGATAAACGTTGTATCCCTCGGTGGCGAGCTGCTCACGGGCAAGCCCAAGCTTGCCGAGTGCGTCAAGAACGGCGCGCGTCTTCGTTGCGTTCTCCGCCGCCGCGGCCGTGGCGGTAGCGGCGCGGGTCTGCACGTTGACGAGCACGGACGCTCGATCGGGCGTAACCTTGGCCTCGCCCTGCCCCGAAGCGGACAAAGTTGGAATGGGCGGGATGAAGGGCGCTGTCGTCTGAGCTCCGAGCGCGTACGGCGAGGCGATAATCGCTATAATGGCGCTATAATGGCGCAATCGAACTGTAGCAGACATGAGTATCCTCTGAAGAAGAGGTTAGTAACACATTGGATAAAAAACCCGCAGGCTGTGCGTTCAAGGGGAGACGTCAGCCACAGGAAAACCTGCACACGAGCGTGCGCAGGACACGCGGGAACCGTTCCCCTTCGCTCGCTAGCGAGCTGAGCGCCGCCGTGCGCGCGCGCCGCTGCTCTCCGACGGGCTGCGACGTCGCTTCTCGATCTCGATCACGAGGTTCTGCACATCGTTTGGGCTCACCCCTGACATGCCGGCCGCTTGGGCCAACGTGAGTGGCTGGAGCCGGGCGAGCTTCTGTCTCGCTTCAATCGACAACGACTGCATCTCGTGATAGGGTAGCGATGCGTCGAGACGAAACTCACCCATGCGGCGGAGCTTGTCCGCCTGGGAGCGCTCTCGGTCGAAGTAGCCCGCGTACTTGAGCTCTAGTTCCGTGCTCAACACGGCATCTGCGGAAAGGTCGGTTCCAACCCCCATGTGCCGGAACAGCACGCCCAGATCGACGTTCTGCCGACGAGCGAGCTCCGACAGGCGCACCGCGTGTGCGAGTTGCGCACTATCGGCGGCCGTGAGAATTGGCTCTGCCTCCTCTGGGCGAATCGAAGTGGCATCCGCCACAGCGCGTGCCTCGCGCTCGGCCTCGAGACGACGAGCCACAACCGCAGATTCGCTCTCTGTAAGCATGCTGAGCGACATGGCGATAGGTGCCAGGCGCCGGAGCGCGTTGTCCTGTCGTACCGTCAACCGAAACTCGGAACGCGAGGTAAAGAGCCGATACGGTTCATCCACGCCGCGCGTCACGAGGTCATCGACGAGCACACCGATGTACGACGTCTCGCGGCCGAGAAGGAGTGCAGGGTGCCCGAGCGCTTGCCCGGCGGCATTGGCGCCCGCGACCACGCCCTGGCCAGCAGCTTCCTCGTAGCCGGTTGTGCCGTTGATCTGGCCGGCGAAGTAGAGTCCGGGCAACGCGCGCACCTGAAGCGTCGCATCGAGCTGCGTGGGCGGATAGTAGTCGTACTCGATCGCATACCCGGCACGAGTCATTCGGACGCGCTCCAATCCCGCGATCGAGTGCAGCAGGGCTAGCTGGACCGGAGCAGGCAGCGACGTAGACAGGCCGTTGACGTACATCTCCTGCGTGTCGTGACCCTCGGGCTCGAGGAAGAGCTGGTGCCGCTCCGCCGCGGGAAACCTGACGATCTTGTCCTCGACCGAGGGACAATACCGGGGTCCGCGTGAGGCGATCGCCCCGCCATACATCGCAGACTCGCCGATGTGCGCCTGAATGATCCGCTTTCCATCAGCACCGAGAAAAGCGATGAGACAGGGAAGCTGTGCCGGATGACGCGTGCCACCATCCATTGACCGCCGCGCGGACGGCCAGAAGTGCGACCACGAGTAGTCGAACTGCTCGATCTCGCTCTCCTGCCGCTCGAGCACCGACCAGTCGACCGTTCGACCATCGATTCGCGGCGGAGTGCCGGTCTTGAACCGTGCCACTTCGAGCCCCGCTCGTTCCAGCTGTTCGGCGAGGTGCGTCGTGGACGTCTCACCGGCACGACCCCCAGCAACGGATGTGGTGGTCCCGATGTGAATGCGGCCACGAAGGAAGGTGCCGGTGGTGACGACGACCGTCCTGGCACCGAACCGCCGGCCCTCGAGTGTCTCCACCCCCGCTACGCGGCCACCCTCCAGAATCAAGCGGGCGACAGTTCCCTGCACCGTCTCCAGGAGTGGCTGCTCCTCGAGCAGGGTGCGAACGGCGCGCCGGTAGAGCCCGCGATCGCACTGCGCGCGGGGAGCCCAAACTGCCGGACCCTTGCCGCGGTTCAGCATGCGAAACTGCAGGGTGGCCAGGTCCGTCGCGCGCGCCATGATGCCGCCGAGCGCATCCACCTCGCGTACTACAGTGCCCTTGGCAACCCCGCCGATGGCGGGATTGCACGACATCTGCCCAATGGTCTCGAGCGCGCTCGTGACGATCGCGGTGCGAGCACCGCGGCGCGCGGCGGCCACCGCGGCCTCCGTTCCGGCATGTCCGGCCCCAATGACGAGGACGTCGTACTCCGCCTCGAACGCGCCCGCTCCACTCGACATGACCGAAACATAGTGCGGACGATACCTTCGAGCATGCGACCGAACGCACCCAGCACATGCTGAATACCAGCGTAAGAACCGTTGCTGCCGTGGCATCGTGTCTCGCCTTCGCTAGCGGCTGCCGTAGCGTGAGCAGTCCCGGCAGCACCCAGTCGAGCGTCGTCGTGCCACCGCCGGCTACGCACCTGCAGGCCCATCGCAGCTTTCGCCGGTCGAGGCACAGCTACGCGATCACGTCCGTGCCAACCACGAAGCGCAGCCCTCCTCGCCCAGTTCGACGCCGTGAGCAGATCGCTCGGCTACGGACCCGTCGAGGGCGATCCCCCCGAGAGCCGAGGCGCAGGCGACATCTCGTTCGTCGCCCCATACGTCACTGGCAGGGATGGATTGGGACTGGCAGGGCGCGGAGCGCACTCACCCGCAGAATCCGTGAACCTCAACTCGCCCAAGATGGCCGCCGAGCGCGCGGCTGTGCTCATCCACCGCCTCATCACCGGCCCGCGCTGAGCGGCCACACGGAGACGCATGCCACTTCCCGTTGCCCACGGTGTTCCAACGCTCCTGCTGCGGAGAGAGGCGTACGAGCGCGCCGGCCTGACGCGAGCGGGAATCGATGCGCATCTCGGACTCACCGACAATGAATTCCGCGTGGAGGGCGACCTCATTGCCCTCGGTCCCATTTACGACGTCGACGCACTCGGCGCACTCGTCGATGAGCTGGAATCCCTCGGCCTCACCTACTTCGATGACTTCTTCGAGCTGAGTGGGAGCTGGCCCGAATGGCTCATCGTGTTGGCGCGCGCGAGCGGGCCAGCGCTGGCCTGAGTCACTTGCGCGACCGGGAGAGCTCCTCGCTCGGAGCGAGCGGGGTGAGCGCGCCGTGGCGCAGCAGCCCGTGCCAATCACACTCGTAGCACCAGCTCGTGCGCATCATCGGCATGAGAAAATTCCACCCACGCGATTGCACACGGATCGTGACGGCATCGCAATTCGGACAGCGATCGCCTTCCGGAAGGATGAAATAGAAAAAGACCGTGGCGGCGATGCCGCGAATCACGAAGAAGCCCGTGAACACCGCTGTGAACACAATCGCGTCGAGCATCGCACCTCCTTCGTTGCCCTCGCACAGACCCCGACAACCGCAATAACGCCACCGTGGTCGCTCGGTGTTACAAACGCGCCTCGACAACTGCCCAGCGTTCGACAAAGGCCAGGCCGTCTTCCACACGCTCGATACAGATCTCCTCGCCGGCCGCGATTGCCTCACCGGAGATCCCGCGTGCAGGCACCTCAGTTTCCGCACCGGGTGCGCCGAACCTGATTGCTCCCTCGCCGCCCTCCGGAATTGCTACAGTCGCGATGCCGACGTGACCCTGAAGGATGTACCGGGGATCATCGGGATCGTGTTCCGGCTGAATGCGTGCCGCCGCGATCGCGAGGCGAGTGGTGAAGGCGGCAAATGCAAGCGCTAACGTGGCCGCCGCTCCCGTTCCTGGCAGGAGCGCCACCCCCCCCTTCTCGATGAGGAGATAGCCGGCGAGGCCGAGCATGACGAGGAACGCAACGAGGGCGGGCTCCCAGCGCCGCAACGGCAGGGCACCCTCCCTCAGTCGCCGGCGCTCGGCGCCGAAGAACATGAGCCGCACGGCGAGCAGCAAGCCGCCGGTGAACGAGGCCAGAAACAGGTACACCAAGCGCTACCTCACGACGTGAGCAGACGGACGCCGTACCGCAACGGTGAGGAATTCGAAAACGCGTTCCTCCGCAAAGTAGCGCGCGCTGAAAGGATTTCGTCCAGAAACGAACCCAACGTGGCCTCCCCGATGGTAGAACTCCTCTTGAAGGCACGGGTTCTCCAGTGCCAGCAGGCGCACACTATCGAGCACATCGGGCGGCAAGAACGGGTCGTCGTACGAGCTCAACAAAAGTGTGCGCAGGCGGATTTGCGAAAGAAAGCGGATCGAGCTGGATCTCGTGTAATAGTCGAGCGCGCCTGCGAAGCCGTGCATGGGTGCCGTCACCGCGTGGTCAAAATCGAACAGCGTACTCGCTTGAAGCATGGCCTCGCTGTCGAACAGCCCTGGAAAATGCACGAGCTTCGCCGCCGCTTTTCGTTGGAGGCTCCTCAGGAAATGGCGTGTGTAGAGCCGCGAGAAACCGCGTTCAATGTTTCGTGAGCCCCGCTCGAGATCGTACGGAACAGAGACTGTGGCCGCGGCGCGCACCTGCTCTGGCGCGTCATTCCCCTGCTCGCCCAGCCACTTGAGCAGCACGTTGCCGCCGAGGGAGAATCCCGCCAGCGTGAGTGCCTGATCCGGATTTTCGCGGACGAGGCGGCGCACCACGAAGTCGAGGTCGGAGGTTTCGCCCGAGTGGTACATCCGCGGCGCGCGATTCACCTCGCCATTGCAGCCTCGAAAAATGAGCGCGTCGGCGGCCCATCCATGCGCGCGCGCAAGCGACAGCATTCCGACGAGGTAGTGTGAGCGAACCGTGCCCTCGAGCCCATGGAGTATGAGGAGGCGCGGCGCGTCGGTTGCGCCATCGGCCGCATCGATGCGGTGAATCTCGATCTCGTCACCATCGGGCGTCGGCCATCGTTCGGATCGCGTTTCCACGACCGGAGGGCGCCGAAACATCCTGGCCCACAGTGTCTGGAAGTGTGCGCCCGGTACCCACCATGCGGGGGTATAGGTAAGTTCGCTGGAGCGGCTCACGGGATGGCGGTGCGGGTCTTGGTGGATCCGTGCCGATTCATTATACCAGCGTTTCCGGCATGGACGTCCAGATATTCGGCACCAAGAAGAGCTCAGAGACGAGAAAAGCGCTTCGCTTCTTTGCCGAACGTCGCATGCCGACGCACTTCGTTGACCTACAGGAACGGGCGGCGTCGAAAGGCGAGCTGCAACGCTATGTACAGAAGTTCGGCGCCAGCGCGCTCGTGGACGAGGAATCTCGGCGATTTGCCGAGCTCGGGCTCCGCACGGCGCGCTATGGCGACGAGCGGTGGCTCGAGATTCTCGTCGAGGAGCCACTCATACTGAAGATGCCGCTCGTGCGGCACGGCAATGCGCTGACGATTGGCGCATCGGAGACGACGTGGAAGAGCTGGCTCGCGAAGAACTGATCGTAGACGCTGTTGCAGCACCATCGTTTCACGCATGACGCAGATCTCGCTCGGAGCGGTGGGGGTCGAGTTCGGCGCGACGACGCTGTTCACGGACATCTCGCTCACGATCAGCGCGGGAGAGCGCTGGGGGGTCGTCGGCCGCAATGGAACGGGCAAGACGACGCTCTTCAAACTCATGACCGGTGAGCTTGCGCCATCGAAGGGCTCGGTGGCTCGCGTGACCGGGCTTTCGCTGTCGATGCTCGGCCAGCATCGCGACTTCGGCTCCGCCACCACTGTGTGGGAAGCAGCGGCAGGACCCTTTGCAGACCTGCTCGCGCTCGAGATACTCCTTGCCGAGCAGGCGCACGCCCTCGCCGAAGTGAGCGATGAAGCAGCGATGTCGCGATACGGGCGGAACCTCGAGCGCTTCGAACGCGAGGGCGGCTACACCATCGCCCCGCGCGTGGACGCGGTGCTGCAAGGACTCGGCTTCGATGCCGTGGTCGCACGCACGCAACCGCTCGTGCAACTGAGCGGCGGGGAACGCGGACGCGTGGGGCTCGCGCGCCAGCTCGTCGCGCCGTCCGACATCCTGCTGCTCGACGAACCAACCAACCACCTCGATCTCGAGACGACGGCGTGGCTCGAGCAGTACCTGAAGGAGAGCGATCGGACGATCGTGCTCGTAAGTCACGATCGCGCGTTCCTGGACGCCGTCGTGGACCACGTCCTTCACTTCGAGGGAGGCAGCGCAACCGCGTACACAGGCGGCTACGAAGCGTTCGTCGCCCAGCGGCTCGAGCGCCGCCTCGCGCAGCAGCGCGCCTTCGAGAAGCAGCAGAAGGTGATCTCGGCGCAGGTGGACTACATCGCGCGCAATCTCGCTGGCCAGAACACGAAGCAGGCGAAGGGGCGCCGCAAGCTCCTCGCGCGCATGCCGCGGCTCAGCTCACCGATTGGAGAAGACGGAACGATGGCGCTGCGGCTGGAGATTGCCGAGCGCGGCGGCGACCAGGTGGTGGTGGCCGACAAGGTCACCATCGCGGTGCCGGAGCGGACACTCATCGACCGGTTCAGTGGGCGCATCATGCGCGGCGACCGGCTCGGCATCCTCGGCCCGAATGGATCGGGAAAGTCGACGCTTCTCAGGGCACTCGTGGGCGAGCGCGAATCCGACAGCGGGGAGCTGAAGGTCGGAAACTCGATCAGCGTGGCCTACTACGACCAGCAGCTCGGGCAGGTCCCGCTGGAGAAGACGCTGTTCGAGGCGATCAACGAGCTTCGCCCGCAGTGGGAACGACGCATGGTGCAGGGACACCTGGGCCGCTTCGGCTTCTCGGGTGACGAGGTGCAGCGAAAGGCCGCAACACTATCGGGTGGCGAACGTGCGCGCGTTGCGCTGGCGATGCTCATGCTCTCGCGCGCAAACCTCCTCGTGCTCGACGAGCCAACGAACCATCTCGACGTCGAGACGATTGAAGTACTCGAGGATGCGATCGAGGGCTACGAGGGGACGGTGATTCTCGTGAGCCATGATCGCGCGATGCTGCGTGCACTCGCGACGAAGGTGTGGGTGCTTCACGAGACCCACATCACGGAATTCGATGGCAGCTTCGCGGAGTGGGAAGTCGTGAGCGAGGAGCGCGCGCATGCAGCCGCAGTTCGTGCTTCCGAGGAAGTGGCGCTTCGGCGAGTGGGCGAGAAGAAGAAGATGGCGAGGCGAGAGGAGCGTCCGGGCGCACTGGATCCGCGTCGAGCGCTGCGATCGGCGCGCGAGAAGACGGATCAGGCCGAGCGTGCCGTGGCCGACCTGGAGAGTGAGGTCGGGCGGCTCACGAGCACGCTGGACGACCCCGAGCTCTATACGCGCCCCAATGGTGTAGCACAGGCGCAAAGGATCGGGAAGGAGCTGGACAAGGTTCGCACGCGGCTCGACAGCGCGCTCGCGACGTGGGAGAAGGAAACCGCTGCGCTCGAATCGCTCGAGCGCGCGACGACCGCATCGTAATGGAGGAGTGTCCGTGACCCCTTGGGTCCAGCGATTGTTGATCGCCAACGTCATCATGTACTTTCTGCAGCAGACCATTCCCGGCCTGACGCAGGCGCTGGTGTTCGTGCCTCGGCTGATGCTCACGCAGCCCTGGACGATCATCACCTACATGTTCCTGCACGGCTCGATCTCGCACATCCTCTTCAACATGCTGGGCCTGTACTTCTTCGGCTCGCGCGTTGAACAGCGACTCGGGCCGGAGCGCTTTTTCGTCCTCTACATCATCAGCGGCATTGCCGGCGCACTGCTGTCGTTCGTCTTCTCCCCATATGCGCCGATCCTTGGCGCATCGGGTGCGGTGTTCGGCATCAGTCTGGCGTTCGCGCGGTTCTGGCCCCGCGACCAGATCCTCATCTGGGGCATCATCCCCATCGAGGCTCGCTGGCTCATTGCGCTCATGACGGGGATCGCACTCTTCGGCGTCGGCCGCGGCGTGGCCCACTTCGCGCACCTCGGCGGATTCCTGGGTGGCTGGATCTACCTGCTGTACCTCGAGCGCTCACGAGGCGACAAGAAGTTCAAGCGCCAGGCGACGGCCGGACCGCCGGTGGACGTGCTCACGAACACGTGGCAGAAGGTGGACCGGAAGGCGGTCCACTCCGTCAACAAGGACGAGGTCAACCGGATTCTCGACAAGATCTCGGCGAGTGGGCTGGCGAGCCTGACACCGCAGGAGCGCCTGTTCCTGTCGAACTTCGTGCCGCCCGACGACCGGAAGCCGATTCCACCGAGTTGACGGACGGGAGCGTTCCTAGAACTCTCCCACGAAATTGATTTCGGGATCGAGCTCATGGCCGAACTTCTCCTTCACGGCATTCCTCGCGTAGGTGATGAGCTCGATCACATTTGCGCTGGTGGCGTGGCCCAGGTTGACCATGATGTTGGCATGGATGTGCGAAATCTGGGCGTCGCCCACGCGGTGACCCTTGAGTCCGCACTGATCCACGAGCCGCCCAGCGCCCACCCCCTCGATCTTCTTGAAGATCGAGCCAGCGCTGGGGTGCCAGTCGAGCCATGGATGCCTGCCGCCACGCCAGCTCAGGTTCTCCTGCATGATCCTGTGCATGACGTCAACGTCCTTTCGCTCGAGCTGAAAGGTGGCAGCGAGCACGAACAGCTGGCGATGGTGCAGGATCGTGTCGTCGTACCCGAACCCCATGAAGTCGCGATCGACCGTGATGCGCTCGTTGGTCTCGGTGAGCAGCTCCGCCGACTCGAAGACCTCCGCGATGAACATCGTGCGTTCACGCTCGGGGGCGGGAGACAGAAAATGCAGGTTCTGCCAGATGGCACCGCCCACGGTGCTGGGAATACCGACGTAGTGCTCCAGCCCGGACCATCCCCGGCGAACGGCCTCGGGTATGATATTGGCCATGACGGCACCGCTCTCTACCCAGAGGCGACCCTGCTCGTCGAAGGTGTGGTGCGTGGCCACGTTTCGAATGACGAGGCCGCGGAATCCCCGATCGGCGACCAGGATGTTAGCGCCGAGTCCCAGGACGAAGAACGGAACCTCCGCCTGCCGAGCGGTTACGATGGCCTTCGCGAGCGAGTCCGCAGTGTCGGCCTCGTAGAGCAGGTCGGCGGGACCTCCGATCTTGAAGGTCGTGAAGGGCGCGAGCGGTACGTTTCGTCCCAAGCGACCATCGTCGAGCGCTGTGACGACGCGCTCGAGCGCAGCCGCGGGAATGGCGGGAGAAAGCGACGGGACAGGTAGTTTGGACATTGGCCAGGGAAAGAAATCATGAGCGCACCGCAATCGCTACGGCAGCACCTCGTACGCACGACACTGGCCGCGGCCTTCGTGGTGCTCTCGCTCGCCGGATCCCTCGCCGCCCAGCGGGCCGAGCTCGAGAAGCGCATCAAGCGCGAAATCCTGCCGAATGGGCTCGAGGTGATCGTCGTGGAGAACCATGGCGTGCCGCTCGCTACCATCGAGGCGGACGCACGCAACGGTTCGTTCACGCAGAACGCCACCTACGAAGGGCTGTCCCACCTGTACGAGCACATGTTCTTCAAGGCGAACAAGACGTATGCGTCGCCGGAGGGCTTCGTGAGTCGCGCGTCGGAGCTCGGCGCCGTATTCAACGGCACCACGCAGGAGGAGCAGGTCAACTACTACCTCACGGTGCCGTCGGACAGCGCTGTAGCCGCCCTCACCCTGCTGGCTTCCGCGCTCCTGACGCCGCTGTTCCTCCAGGAGGAACTCGAGCGCGAACGTGCGGTAGTCATCGGCGAGTACGACCGCGCGGAGTCTGATCCATTCCATGCGCTACGAACCGCGACCGGCAAAGCGCTCTGGGGCACCTCGTGGAGCCGCAAGAACCCACTCGGAGAACGCCAGGTGATTCTTGCAACGACGCCAGAACAGATGCGCACGATCCAGCGGAAGTACTACGTGCCGAACAACACCGCCGTGATCGTGACGGGCGCCGTGAAGGCCGACTCGATCTTCGCTGCGGCGCGCCGGCTGTTCGGTGCATGGCCGCGTGCGGCGGACCCATTCACGACGGATCCAATTCCCCCGGTACCACCCCTGACGAAGCATGTCGGCGTCGTTGTCGAACAACCGGTGAATGCGGTCATCGTCATGCGGCAGTGGCATGGGCCGGGTGCACAGGCGGACATTCCAGCGACGTATGCGGCAGATGTCTTCTCCGATGTGCTGAACCAGCCAGGCTCGCAATTCCAGCGCAAGCTCGTGGACAGCGGACTCTGGCAGTCGATCGGGGTGAACTACTACACGCTCAACAACGTCGGTCCCATTACCATCAGCGGCGAAGTCGCACCGGGGAAGCTGCGTGAAGCGCTGGCAGCGCTCGACCGCGAGCTGCTCGAGGTCGTGAAGCCAGGCTACATCACGGCCGAGGCGGTGGAGGGGGTGAAGCGCACGCGCATCGTGGGCACGATGGAAAGCCTCGAGCGTTCGTCGGGCTTCGCGCATCAACTCGGATTCTGGTGGGCCGTGACGGGGCTCGACTACTTCTTCGGATACGTGGACACGATGGCGAAACAGACGCCCGAGGACCTGCGACGCTATGCCGCACGCTACATCGTCGGCAAGCCGCGCG
>JBKJMP010000357.1:0-5116 GCA_046596395.1 Gemmatimonadaceae bacterium | reverse complement strand
TTCCGGAGCAGTCAGGGGCGCGGCCTCGATGCGTATGCGCGAGCGCTAGAACTTCTTCCCTCTTCTCACCGCGCCTTGCAGGGCAATGCGTTCACCGCACTTCGCGACCTGTTGCTGACATCTCGCTCGAGGTTGGTGTTCGGCTATCTCCCTTCCGCAAGGGGCGACACGGTACAGCGCTTTTTCGGTCGACTTTCGTTCTCCGGTGACTCACTGTCCGTAATACCCTACCCGCAGAAGGACATGACGGCGGGTACTGTGGGGAGTCCGCCTGGGTTCGAGGAGGCGCTCCTGCGACAGCGCGACGCGTTTCGGACCATTACGCTCGCATGGGCGGTCGCCCTTCCCAAGAGCGCGGGAGCAAAGGAGGCCCTCGCGATTTCTTTGGAGATGCAAGGCGATGCCGCCGCGGCCGATACGCTTCGGTCCGCGCGCGTCTTGACCGCCGACCCGATGCGGAAGCTGCAGCTCGCCGCCGCCGAGGTTCTGGTCCGCGTGAAGTTCGCCGTTCCCGATGGAACGCGCGAGCTCGTTGCCGCACGCACACTCGCCGACTCGCTGCTCGATGCGCACAAGTCCGGATCGCCCGCCGTGTCGCGTCACCTCCTACCGCTTGCTGAGTTGCTTGGTCGATGTGAGCAAGCAGCGCTCATCGCGCGGGAGATAGCCACTCCGCAGACACGCCCTCTGTCCATTCCCCGACGCGAAACCGCCGATGCCGCGGAGATCCTTCTGCGCTCGGCAGGAGGCTGCAGCGCCAAGGGGGCCAGCGGCAGCTTGGCACGCGCGATCACGCGCGTGCGAACAGATCACGGGCCACGATCCCGGCAAGATCGCGACTTTCTCGAACAGATTCTCTTTGTAAAGTCCGCGCAGCTCTCTTTTCCGGACGATCCGCGTTCCGTCGCGCTGTTGAGCACTAACGACCTCGCGGGGAAGCTGATCGCATCCATGCACGCGGCAGCGACAGGAGACACCGCGCGATCGCGAGCCGTGCTCACCGAGGTGACCTTATCGCACGCTGGCGTTCCCCCGGGCATTGAGTCCGCATACCCCGAGGCCCTCGTGTGGCTTGCTCTCGCGGACAGCGCCAAGGCGGAAAGCACCCTTCGCGCGGCTCTCGAAGCAGTCCCGCGATACGATCCGCGAAGCCTTGCCACCGCAGGGCGGACGGGATGCCTCCTTCGGGCGATGACACTTCGCGCGCGCTTGGCATACGCCCGGGGCGATCGCGTCGCTTCGCGCTCTTGGTCGGCCGCCGTTACCACGCTGTGGAGGAACGCTGATCGCGCGTTGCAGCAAAGAGTGCGCGACCTGTCTTCGGGAAGCGCTTCATGACTGGCCGGCGGCAGGCGCGCCGCTATGTGCGACGACCCCAACATGAGGAGTGAGCATGAGCGATACCCGTCCTTTGATGCCTCGATTGATTCGCACTGGAGTCACCTGCCTGCTCACGCTCGTCTGTGGTTGCCAAGGGGCCAAAGCGCCGGCTCGTCCAGAGGCGACCGCGGTGGACCTCGAGGCTGCCGACACCGTCCACGGGATGCGTTTCTCCGCATCAATGGTCGGAAGCGCAAGCCGGCTCACGCTCGCGTCGCTCTCCGTGCGCGAGACTCATGACCAACAATATCTGCCCAACAACGATGGCACCTCGTACGGACCGAAGGCGTCGTTGATGGCCTCTCCACACATCTCTGGCTTTACGCACCTCAAGCAGGTGACTGCTCATCGCGATGCGGCGGTCTTCGTGGCATGGGTCGCGTTGGCATCCACGACTGTCCCAGACTCATACAGAGCCTTAGGGCTCATTTACCAGCTGAATTGCGTATTCCTCCGCAATACCAAGGGAAAGCAGCCTGACGACGATGCCAAGTGGGAGGCGTTTGTCACGGACGGCACTACGGGCACATGTACTCGTCCGACCGCCGGCTCCCATCAATTGGCGGTGGTCTCCCAAGACGAGGGATACTATGATCAGTCCGCGTTCCCCGGCGTAGCTCGGTTTAGCGACGACGAGCAGGGGCGACCCTTGATCGGTGTTCGGTGCCTGAATCGCTGGTGTGAACTTGGCCCGCGGGGATTCAAGGCGCGTGACGTACCCCGCACTGGATCGACGGCATATCAGCGCCGTGAGGGCGCGATTAAGGGCTGGCACGACGAGCAAATGTTGCCGGTCGAGCGTGCCGATGGCACTCTTGAACCTCGCATTCGTGGCATGGTGATTCCCGACGCGAATATCGCACTGCGAGACACTCTCGATTATCTCGACAAGTACGTCTCCGTTGCTGAGATTTGGCTGAAGGACGCACCGCCCGCGTCGTCGCCTCTCGCCGGGAAGCTCAGGCAGGGGCGCAACCAGCTCGAGCTCTCGTATGATAGGGCAACACGAACGTGGAAAGGGCACATTGCACCCATTTCTCCCAGTGGGAACGTCGGCACATGGCAAGCCGTGAACGTCAGGCATATGCCGCATGTGGACATACCGGTTCCCGGCACAGCGCGCTTTTTCTGGGAACCGGATGCTCGCGCGTCTGTCGGTGGGCTGAGGACACTTTCGCGAATCGGTGTGTGGGTGCCGTGCGACCAGGGCTGTTGCGAAGTCGACATGTAGCGGGGCCCGCATCAGGCGGTATGGCGAGGCACTACGAGCGCGCACCCCTCGCCTCCACACCACAAGGCCTCAGTCTGTCTTGCAGGGCGAAAGTATTACCACGTCCCCGCTGATCCGTCGCAACTCACCCAACCACGAGGCGTTCGCACAATGAGTCTTCCTATGAGCGTCATCGGTCGATGTCTCACCCCGGCACTCCTCGTGACGCTGTCCCTGCTGACCCCATCGGCGATTGCTCATCCGCAACGCGGTGGTGTGACAAAGGCGACATCGCGAACTGTAGCGTCGAAACAAGTGATGACTTTGCTCGCCGCAGAGGAGAAGGCGCGCATTGCTCGCCTAGCGCAGATCTACCGTGTCGCGAAGAAGTCATTCATGACGCCCTTCAGTGTCACTCTCACGACCGAGTCACCACTCAACAACGACGAGCAGCGTTTTCCCATCAGTGCGCAGGCCTACGGGCCCCTCGTCACCGTCAACGGATCCGTGTACCTGAGAGACTACGAGAATCTTTCCGACTTTCACGACGACACTGTACTGGTCGCATTCGTGAAGGTTACACCAGATGAGGAAGGAGGCGAGACAGTACCGCTTGTCGCTCCGTACACCACGCTAAAGCTCAATTGGGGTATCAACTGCGTGTTCTTGACGCACGCCGGAAGCAACCCTGCCACTGGCTGGGATGGTTTCGTGGTGAAGGCCAGCACAGCCTATGTGTGTGATAAGATTTCCTCCGCAGAGAAGCTGCAAGCGGCCTTCGATCGCCCTGATCCTCCTTTTCAGAATCAGGACGACTATGATGGCGTCGCCCGATTCGGAGAGGACACACAATCCCACCCCGTCATTGGGTTCCGTTGCCTCAATGCGTGGTGCGAGATCGGTCCTGACCGATCGAAGATGAAGCGGCCCGTACCTCATCCCCATCCCGTACCGCTGCGAAGAGAGAGCCACATAAAAGCGTGGCATGATGAACAGGTCTTATCGACTGGCACGGCAAAAGCTCCAACGCCGACAAATATCCGTGCGACGGTCACGCCCGTTGCACAGGCGAACAGGATTCGGCGCGAGTTCGACGCAGGATACGTCAAGGTTGCCACTGTCTGGCTGGATCGCTCGCCATCTGCAACGGTTTACGGAGACCCGCTGAAATGGGGCATGATGCAGGGTGAGAATGAGATTTGGCTTCGGCGGTTTCCCAACAACACTTGGAAGGGCTATGTGAAACCAATGGCGAGCCCGGCCAATGTCACATTCGTTAGTGTAAACAGACATGATCACGCGCGAACGAGAGTACCGGGAACCGCGAGATTTCGCTGGCACACACCCACCGGCATGGTTATGAGCACTGCGATTCTCGGTCAAGGCGTGTGGGTTCCGTGCGACCAAGGGTGCTGCGAGGTAGATGCCTTCTGGTAGGGCGAGGCAGAGCGTGCTGTGGTCAGCCGCGAACGGATGGCCAGTCCGGGAGCTCTGGGTTGTGACTGGACTGGCCACCATCACGCTGATCTAGCACATTCACCCTCGTGAAGGATCTCGTCCTCGAACGCCTCCAGGTCGCTCTCACCGGCCACTACATTCCCCAACGCGCCCTCGGACACGGCGCCATGGCCAGCGTGTACCTCGCCCAGGACGTGAAACACGGCCGCCTCGTTGCCATCAAGGCCCTCCGCCTCAACCTCGAAGACCCCGCCGCCAGCGAGCGCTTCACCCGCGAGATCCGCTTCCTCGCCCAACTCCAGCACCCGCACATCCTCCCGCTCTTCGACTCCGGCGACGCCCTCGGCATCCATTATTACGTCACCGCCTACGTGGACGGTGAAACCCTGCGCAAGCGTATGGAAGCATCCCCGGACAAGCGCATGCCGGTCGATGAGGTGGCCCGCATCGCCCGCGAGATCGCCGACGCACTCGACTACGCGCACGCGCGCAACATCCTCCACCGCGACATCAAGCCCGAGAACATCCTCATGGCCGACGACCACGCCCAGGTCGCCGACTTCGGCATCGCGCGCGCCATTCAGGTCGCGGCGGGCGAGGACGTCCTCACCGACACCGGCGTCGCGATCGGCACGCCGGCCTACATGAGCCCCGAGCAGCTCGCCGCCGACCGCGAGCTCGACGCCCGCAGCGACGTCTACGCCCTCGCGTGTCTCGTCTACGAGATGCTCGCCGGCGTGCCGCCGTTCATGGGCGCGCGCGGCGTGGTGGACAACGCGAAGAAGTTCACGTCTGTGCCACAGTTGCTCAGCTCCTTCCGCGGCGACATGACGATCCACGTGGAGAAGTCCACGCGAACCGCCCTCGCCTGCGACCCGGCGGACCGCTTCGCGAGCGCCGGCGCCTATGCGGCGGCGCTCGACCATCGCGCGGGTGGCCCTCGCTAGCGCTTCAGCGCCACAAGGTTACCTGATCACCTTCGCGTAGCGGATCATGTCCGGCGCGTACCCGTCCTGCTCGTAGAACCGGATCGCCCGCGCGTTCTCCGCGAAGACATTGAGCGTCACG
>JBKJMP010000209.1:0-3730 GCA_046596395.1 Gemmatimonadaceae bacterium | reverse complement strand
ACTCGGAACCAGCGCCTGTACGGAAGGGTCGGGAGTGCGCACGCTATCCGAGTCGCCGGAATGGCGCTGCAGGCGGAGTTGATGGACCTCTCGTCGCACTGCGCGATGACGTGAACTCAGCGTGGGCGGCTCCTCTGTAAGCCTCATCGCCCACCACTCCGCGAGTGACCATTGGGCCTTTGCTTGTGCGCTGTCTGCGCATTGCTCGCGAAGGGACTGCTGGGAGCTCATCGACCAGGCCATGGGCCTTCCGCGGTAGCTCGAGCGGGATTGGTCGCGCGCACCAGGAGGCTCGACCAGTGGCCACGTCGGGTATTCGACGGACACAACTTCGATACTTCGCCTGACACGACGCCTTTCCGGGCGGACGTAGGTTGCTCTCATGTGTCACGGAGCGACCCCGTGCGCGCCGCGGAGAGCACGTCTTCGATAGCGATACCAACCCCCGGAGGCAACATGATCCGCATCACAGCATTCGCCACGCTCTCAGGTCTCGTCCTGATCGCATCATCCCTCTCCGCGCAGAGCGACGGCACCGCCCGCCGCGATGCCAGGGATACGTCGAGCGGAGGAGCGGCAACCATCTCGAGATATTTCACCAGGAGTGTTCCGGCCGCGCGTCCGTATGACCAGCGCGGGGTCAACATGTTCGAGGTCGCCAAGCCGGGGAGAGGGCTGTTCACCGGGCCATCACTCGACATTGGCGCGGCCTTCGCGCAGAGCTTTCAGGCGTTGAGCCAGTCCAACACCGCGGCGCCGCGCATGGTCGGAGGCAAGGACCAGAACAAGCTCATTGCCATCGGCGCGGGCCTGCCACTCGCGAGCGCGAATCTCGTTCTCAACGCGCAGCTCGCTGACGGTATCGTCGTGTCGGTCGAAAGCTATCTCGCGTCACGCGGCCACACGGAGTTCAACGTCAAGGGCGGATACCTTCAGACCGACGCGTCTCCCCTCGACATCCCCGTGCTGAACACGTTGATGAAGTACACCACTCTGAAAGTGGGCATGTTCGAGAACAACTTCGGCGACTCGCATTTCCGCCGGTCCGATGCCGGCCAGGCGATCTACAACCCGTTCGTCGGCAACTACATCGTCGATCCGTTCACGACCGAGGCGGGCGCTGAGGTCTACCTCCGTAACGGCTCACTCTTCTTCATGGGCGCAGTGACGAGCGGCGAGATGCGCGGAAGCGTCGCGACTCCGGAGAGCCGTGGCTGGGCGCGCTATGGCAAGGCCGGCGTCGACAAGCAGGTCAACAGCGATCTGCGCGTGCGCCTCACGGGCTCGCTGTACCGGGCGGATCGCTCGCTCAATCAGACGATCTACTCAGGCGACCGCCCGGGCTCGCGCTACTATGACGTCCTCGTCGACTCAGTTGGCCGTGACCGCTGGAGCGGGAGCATTCAGCCCGGCTTCCGCAACAACGTGACCGCGATTCAGATCAATCCGTTCGTCAAGTTCAAGGGCCTCGAGGTCTTCGGCTCGATCGACCGCGGTAAGGGCAAGGCGACGGCGGAAACGGAGACTCGCACGCTCCGCCAGACGGCCGCGGACGTCGTGTACCGTTTCGCGAGCGACCAACTCTACGTCGGTGGACGTTACAACACGGCGTCGATGCGCCTTCAGGGCATCGCGAACGACGTCGGCGCCAATCGGCGGGCCGTTGCGGCGGGCTGGTTCATTACACCCCTCATGCTCATCAAGGCCGAGTACGTGGACCAGAAGTACGTGGACTTTCCCACGACCGATCGCCGCAGCGGTGGCAAGTTCAACGGACTGACGATGGAGGGCGTGGTGGCCTTCTGATCAAGCCCGAAGGTCGGTAGGGGATGGAACTGCCGAATGATCGACCTTCGGCAGTTCCTCATCACACTAACGAGTTCCGGGCTCGCGGATGTCATCACTCAATTCGGAGACACCATGAAGAGAATGTCCATAGTGCTTGCCGCGCCGCTTTTTCTCGGCGGCTGCATGATGCTCGGTATGGGAGGAACGGGGTCTGGCGGCGGTATGCACGAAGCCGCGAATGATGCCAGGAACGGTCAAACACTCGTCAGGGAATCCGTGGTCAACGGGATAGGAATCACCGTTGCGTTTCCGCCGTATGCATCGGGCGACAAGCTGGCGTACACAGTCACGCTTCGAGACACGCGCGACCAATCACCCATTTCCAATGCGTCACTCGTATTGGTCGTGACGGCGGACGCCACTCGCAACCAGGGCTCGCGATCCGTTCAATCGGGCGCACATGCCGGGCATGGCGAGCCGTCCACGGCGCCGAGTCAGGAAACGGTTGGGAGAATGACATTCACCCCGGAAGCAGCTGGAAACGGCACCTATGTGTTCCAGCCATCCATCACCACTCCCGGCGCCTACAGATTTCTCTTTGTCCTGGAAAGAGCCGGCACCATGACGATGGATCCGCAAATCACAGTCGAGCAGACCGTTCACCTCGACAGTCGTGGGGATCAGCACTCGGGAACCGGCGATCACATGGGCTCGCGCCGGAGCCCTGCGGTCCTGCTGGGCATCGGCGCCATGGCGTTGATGATGCTTTTCGCCATGAGATGAAACTCCGGCGGGACCCAAGGACTCCATGAATCCGAAGCGGCGGCACGCCAAAAGACGAAGGGCGAGTCTCCAGTGACTCGCCCTTCATGACGCATGACGTGAGCGCGAAAGCCGCGCCCGAGTGTTGACTCGAGCGTGACTAAGTATTCCGCCGCCGACGCGCAACTGCGAACAGACCGGCCAAACCCGTTGCCAGCAAGGTGAGGCTCGCCGGTTCCGGCGTGGCAACCACCGAGGCGTACCGGAGATCGCTCATGATCCAGACCTGATTGTCGACCTCGTACGAATAGATGTCCGCGGTGGGGCGGGAAATGCCGCGAACGTCACCCGCGTTGAAGCCACCGGGGGTGCTGATCGGCGCGAGGGTGGAAATATTGTATTGCGTGAGGGTGTTGCCGAACTGATCGAGCGCGCGGACGAAGACGTCCCCGGAGGAAGCCGTGCACGGAGCGTAGTTCAGGAACCCCGCGACCCACGAGACGGGACTGAGGAAGGTGAATCGTACCGAACCCGCGCCTGCGTTCAGTCCGACCGCCGGCACACCACTCCAGGAGCCGTTTTGGCACAAGCCGTAGCCGCCGTCGCCGACGACACTGTTGGCAGTGGTCGACTGCATGGTGGTGCCATCAGAAAACGTGTAGCTGGCGCCAAATAGCCAGTTGTTGCCGAAGCTCGGAAACGGAACGGTCGATGTCGGCCCCGGGGCACTCCCGTACGAGGTGACGAGCGCCTGTGCCGAGAGCAGCGATGGCAGTGCCACAAGACAAAATGCGACGGCGCTGACGCGCGCGGAGCGGATCGTGAATCGAGCCATGAGCTCTCCTGAGTTCGTTTGGCGGATGGATGGGCTTGCCCTCATAAGCAATGGCCGGACCGCGACTGGACCGGATCTGTATCAGGCTCAAATCATTGTGTCATATAGTCTTACAGGATGTCCGCTGGGATACGGCATGCTGGTAGGCCCGAAGTGTTGTGGTGTACCAGCCACAGATATGTTGAAGCGGCGCAACGCCGCGCTAGTGGCCCGCGCCCACGTTGAAGACGTACGTCGTGCGCGAAACATCCCACTCGTTTGCCGCGCCACCACGCTTCCTGCTCACGAATGCGGAACGCAGCATCCACGGTCCCGCCTTGGTGACCCTCATGGCCGACGCAAACG